>NZ_JBFAWD010000023.1:0-95972 GCF_040680135.1 Nocardia sp. NPDC052112
CCTCACCACACGGGGGTATGAGAGAGCCGGAACCAAAAAATATTTGGCACTGACATTCATCGACACACTATTGAGTTCTCAAAGAACACACGCACACACCATCTTACAGGTTTGATCCCGGTCGATCGGTGAGGCAACTTTTCCAGCTTAGCTCAGCCGTGAACCCAATTCAAAATTGGAGTCTCGTTCGAGCTAGTGTGATCGCCAGGCGCTCAACGTCCTACCTCGTTTCCCTGGTCCTTCGCACAGCCTTACGGCTCAGCGCGTTGGCCCCGGGTCGGTGTCCGTGTCGCTCTGACTCGAATAAAGTTACGTGTCGGTGTGCACGATGTCAAATCGCCTGGTCAGGAATGGTTTTCGGTGAGAGGGGAAAGTCGCCTACCGTTCACATGATCAATCCGCCGCACCGACTCGCTCCACTCGACCACCCAAGGCCTGCAGCTGCTCAACGAAATTCGGATAGCCGCGGTCGATGTGGAAGACGTCGTGCACCTCGGTGGTGCCATCGGCAACCAGACCGGCAAGTACCAATCCGGCGCCGGCCCGAATATCCGACGACCACACCGGCGCACTCGACAGCCGGGGAATTCCGCGCACCACCGCATGATGTCCATCGGTCCGCGCGTCGGCGCCCAGCCGGATCATCTCCTCCACGAAACGGAAGCGCGCCTCGAAGATGTTCTCGGTGATCATCGAGGTGCCGTCCGCAATCGCCGCGAGACCGATGGCCATCGGCTGCAGATCGGTCGGGAATCCCGGGAAAGGCAATGTCGAGAAATTCACCGCACGCGGCCGATCGGCCTGGATCACCCGGAAACCATCCGGTTCGAACGAAATACGCGCACCGGCCGAGCGCAGCTTGTCCAGTACGAGGGACAGATGCTTGGGGTTGACACCGGAGACCCGGACGTCACCCATGGTCATCACTGCGGCGATCCCCCAGGTCGCGGCCACGATCCGGTCACCGATCACCCGGTGGGTTGTCGGTTGGAGGCGCTCGACCCCCTGAATTGTGAGCACCGACGTACCCGCGCCACTGATCCGCGCACCCATCCGAACGAGCATGTTGCACAGATCGACGATGTCGGGTTCACGGGCCGCGTTGTCGATGACCGTCTCCCCCTCGGCCAGCACGGCCGCCATGAGAATGTTCTCCGTCGCGCCCACCGAAGGAAAGTCCAGTCTGATCCGCGCACCCTGCAGTTCGTCCGCGCGCGCGACCACACAACCATGCTCGATTTCACTGGTCGCGCCGAGCAGACGCAGACCCGCCTGATGCATATCCAATGGCCGCGAACCGATCGCGTCACCGCCGGGCAGTGCGACAACGGCTCGCTTACACCGCGCCATCAGCGGACCGAGCACACAGACCGAAGCGCGGAACTGCGTCACCGCCGGAAAATCCGCGTGGTACTTGGGCTCCGCGGGCGTGTTGATCGTGACGATCGACCCATCGATCGTGACGTCGCAGCCGAGGCCGCGCAGCACATCACCCATCAACGGCACATCGAGGATGTCCGGACAATTCGTAATGGTGGTCGTGCCTTCGGCCAGCAATGCAGCCGCCATCAACTTGAGGACGCTGTTCTTCGCACCCCCGACCGAGACTTCACCGACGAGTCGATTCCCGCCAGTAACCAAAAACCGTTCCATGCCGCCTCTCCGCGTATTCGGCGCACTGTTGGTGCAAAGGATAGTTGCGTTGCGGGCCGGTGGTAGCAGTGCCGGGGTTATATCCAGGTAGCTGGGACGCATTTCCGGGTGTCCAGCAACTTTTGCGTGTGTCGCGCCGCCCACAATTGCCGGCGGACGGCCGGTCGCAGCCCTGTGACAGGTCTCGCTCAGAAGTTACCGACACCAGATCAGTCGTGCGGATCGGACAGTTCACGAACCACCTTGTTCGCCACCAGGCTTCCACAACACGTCACCGCCCGGATTGGCGACACGGCTGAGGATGAACAGCAGGTCGGAGAGACGGTTCAGGTACTTCGCCGGAAGGGTGTTCGTATCGTCCGGGTGCGCCCGCACCGCGGCCCACGCCGAACGCTCCGCTCGCCGTGCCACCGTGCGGGCGGTGTGCAGCAGAGCAGCCAGCGGCGTGCCTCCGGGCAGAATGAACGAATTCAGCGCGGGCAGTTCGGCATTGAACTCATCGCACCACGCTTCGAGACGGTCGATATACGCCTGGGTGATGCGCAGTGGCGGATACTTCGGCTCCGCGACAACCGGAGTCGAAAGATCCGCGCCCGCGTCGAACAGATCGTTCTGCACCTGACGCAATACCTTCAGCAACTCCGGGGCGGGGTCACCGAGCGCGACAGCCACGCCGATGGCGGCATTCGTCTCATCACAGTCGGCATAAGCCACCAGCCGCGGATCGGTTTTGGCCACCCGCGAGAAATCGCTGAGACCGGTTGTCCCATCGTCGCCGGTCCGCGTATAGATCCGCGTCAGATGCACACTCACGTGACCCACCCTATCGCTGCACACGCCACAACTGATTTCGCGAGTACATGGGTAACTCGTCGGGGACGGGCTGACGTGCCCCACAGCCCTGCCGCTGACCGCCAATGTCACAGTTGCGCGTCTGAGTCTGGCGCCTAAAGATTCGGGGAGGCGGACGAGCCTAGAGTCCGGGGAGCCGACGAGTGCGATCCGACGGTCGGGATTCGACCCAGGACAGAAAGGCCGCGAGTGAGCCGCGGTCCAGCGCCAGTTCGTAATTGCCGTCATTATCGGAAACCGCGGTCACCGCGATCTCGTCGGTCATGATGTCGTATTCGTCACCACGCGGGCCGCGCCGATCACCGATCTCGATGCCCTGGCGTCGAATGGTGGAATCGGGGCCCAGTTTCAGACTGGAGAGTTTGTAAAAGACGAGACGATCCTCGTCATATCGAATCAGTCCGTGCCGCCACCCCTGGCCGCCGCGCGCGGGGAGCACCCGCAGAATCGCGGCGGTGCCGCCGCGGCGCAACATGATCAGTCGATAGGTGGAGGCCAACGCCAAGAGAACGAGCGTGAGCACCAGAATGATCAGGAGAACCATCCCGGTCTGCAATGCCGTTCGTCCCTTCGTTCCGCCGCCGTGTCGACGACGCGGTATTCGATGGCGGTGTTCGCAGGCCCTCCATGGCTACGCAGGCTGCCGTCTCCGGGCCTGATGCTCACACCGCGTCCGGCCATTCAACCATGGCCCCGAGTTTACAAATGGTGGGGCCTTGTCTTTGAAGATTCGAATCCGGAAACGGCGCTGTCGGCGGCGAATTCCTTCGCCGCCGACAGCGCCGAGCTACCGGGTGGTACCCAATCCTGGTGCGGTACTACGCCTTCGCCTCTTCGACCGCGCGCACCTGGCCCTGGGCCGCGATCTTCGCCTCCTCGGAGGCATCGGCGTCGGCCAGCACCCGACGGGCCGCCTCGACGTCGATCTCGTCGGCGAACTCCGCGGATTCGGCCAGCACCCGTACCGACGTCGCGGTCACCGAGAAGAACCCACCGTGCACCGCCGCGGTGATCCGCTCACCTTCGGTGGGCACGATGCTCACGATGCCACCCTCGACCAGCTGGCCGAGCAGCGGCTCATGACCCGCCATGATGCCGATCTGACCCTCGGTGGTCTGCGCGCTGACGAACGTCGCCTGGCCGGACCAGAGCAAGCGTTCGACGGCGACCAGATCAACTGACATCTCCGCCATGGGTGACTACTTTCCGGCGATCTTCTTCGCGGCCGCCTCGACGTCGTCGAGACCACCACAGGAGTTGAACGCCTGCTCCGGGAAGTGGTCGAACTCGCCCTTGCAGACGCGGTCGAACGCCTCGATGGTGTCGGTCAGCGGCACCACGGAACCCGGCTGCCCGGTGAACTTCTCGGCCACGATGAAGTTCTGGCCGAGGAACTTCTCCAGACGACGGGCCCGGCCGACGAGGACCTTGTCCTCTTCGGAGAGCTCGTCCATGCCGAGGATGGCGATGATGTCCTGCAGTTCCTTGTACTTCTGCAGGATCCGCTTCACCTCGTTGGCGACCCGGAAGTGCTCCGCACCGACGATCGATGCCTCCAGGATGCGGGAGGTCGAGGTCAGCGGGTCGACGGCCGGGTAGATACCCTTCTGCGAGATCGGGCGGGAGAGCTCGGTCGTCGCGTCGAGGTGGGCGAAGGTGGTCGCCGGGGCGGGGTCGGTGTAGTCGTCGGCGGGCACGTAGATGGCCTGCAGCGACGTGATGGACCGACCACGGGTCGAGGTGATGCGCTCCTGCAGCTCACCCATCTCGTCGGCCAGCGTCGGCTGGTAGCCGACGGCCGACGGCATGCGCCCGAGCAGGGTGGACACCTCGGAACCGGCCTGGGTGAACCGGAAGATGTTGTCGATGAACAGCAGCACGTCCTGGTGCTGCACGTCACGGAAGTACTCGGCCATGGTCAGGGCCGAGAGCGCGACGCGCATACGGGTGCCCGGCGGCTCGTCCATCTGGCCGAAGACGAGGGCGGTGTCCTGGAGGACGCCCATCTCTTCCATTTCCAGGTGCAGGTCGGTGCCCTCACGGGTGCGCTCACCGACGCCGGCGAACACCGACGTACCGGAGAACTCACGCGCGATACGGGTGATCATCTCCTGGATCAGCACGGTCTTGCCGACACCGGCACCACCGAACAGACCGATCTTGCCGCCCTTCACGTACGGGGTCAGCAGGTCGATGACCTTGATACCGGTCTCGAGGATCTCGGTCTTGCCCTCAAGCTGGTCGAAGCTCGGCGGCTTGCGGTGGATGCCCCACTGCTCGCCGTCGCGGCCGGTACCCGGCGCGTCGAGGCAGTCGCCGAGGGCGTTGAAGACGTGGCCCTTGACGACGTCGCCGACGGGCACCGAAATCGGCTTGCCGGAGTCGGTGACGGCGGCGCCACGGACCAGACCATCAGTGGGCTGCATCGAGATGGTGCGCACGATGTTGTCACCGAGGTGCTGGGCGACCTCGAGGGTCAGGGTCTTGGCCACCGAGGTCAAGGTGATCTCGGCATGCAGAGCGTTGAACAGCTCAGGGATGGCACCCCGCGGGAACTCGACGTCCACGACGGGGCCGATGACGCGGACGACGCGACCTGTTTTCGCGCCGGTCCGGCTCTCTTGTGTGACTGCTGCGGTCATTTTTCTCTTCCTGCGCCTTTAGTCGCGGTCCGAGCTCGAAGCCAGCGCGTTGACGCCGCCGACGATTTCGCTGATTTCCTGCGTGATCTGGGCCTGCCGCACCGAATTCGCCTGCCGGGTAAGCACATTGGCCAGTTCGTTGGCGTTGTCGGTGGCTGCCTTCATTGCGGTGCGCCGAGCCGCGGACTCGGATGCCGCTGCCTCGAGCAACGATGAGTAGATGCGCGTGTTGATGTACTTGGGCAGCAGCGCTGCCAGCAGCACATCGGCATCGGGCTCGAACTCGTACTGCGCGGTGAGTTCCGCGGTCGGCGAGTCGGTGAAGCTGTCCTCACCCATGTCGTAGTCTTCGTCGACATAGCTGACCTGGATCGGGGCCAGGCGACGGACCTCGGGGGTCTGGGTCAGCATCGAGACGAAACGGGTGTACACGATGTGCAACTCGTCGACGCCCTCGATATTGCCCACCCCGTTCGGGGCCGGAATCTCGAGCTCGGAGCCCGCCATGAACGCGTCCACCAGGTGGTGGCACGCGGCCGTGGCATCGTTGTACTTCGGCTGCTGGGAGAACCCGGTCCACGCGTTGACCACGGGCCGATTCCGGAAGGTGTAGTACGTGAGGCCCTTGTTGCCCATCACGTACAGCACCGGCTCCTTGCCCTCGCCACGCAGGGTGACCATGAGCTCCTCCGCGCGCTTGAGCACGTTGGAGTTGTAGCCACCACACATACCGCTGTCGCTGGTGATCACCAGGACCGCGGCGCGGCGGGGGTTGGCCCGCTCGGTCAGTAGCGGGTGCGACAGACTCGTCGACGCACTCGCCAGTTCACTGAGGACCTTGGTGATCTCCTCGGCGAACGGCTTCGCGGCCGCAACCCTGGCCTGAGCCTTGGAGATTCGCGAGGTCGCGATCAGCTCCTGGGCCTTGGTGATCTTCTTGATCGAACTCACACCACGAATGCGGGAGCGCAATTCACGCAAGCTTGCCATCAGCGGTTCACACTCCCTTCATTCGCGGCATCTGATTTGCAGCATTCGCGGGGCACTACGTGGTTACGCAGGCTGCCGCCTCCGTGCCCGTCGCTCATGCTGCGGATCCAATAGCGCATCAGCTGGCTCGATTACTTCTCGACGTGCTTGCGGGTCACCGACAGCGATTCGACCTCTTCGTGGTCGAGCTCACCGGCGGCGGCCTCGTTCACGACGCGAGAGCCGTCGGAAGCGAGGAAGCCCTGCTTGAACTTGTCGGTGGCCGCCTTGATGGCATCACCGTTCTCGTTGTCGAGGACCTTGCCGCCCTCGATCGACTTGAAGGCGTCGGCCGCGCTGCGGTGCAGATCCTCGAGCAGTTCCGCGTTGAAGCGACGGATATCGGCAACCGGAACCGAGTCGAAGTAGCCGGCGTCGACCAGGAAGATCGAAACGATCTGATCCTCGACCGGAACCGGCGAGTACTGGTCCTGCTTGAGCAGCTCGACCCAGCGGGCACCGCGCTCCAGCTGAGCGAGGGAGGCGGCGTCGAGGTCGGAGGCGAAGGCGGAGAACGCCTCCAGCTCGCGATACTGTGCCATTTCCAGACGCAGCGAACCGGCGACCTTCTTCATGCCCTTGGTCTGGGCGGCACCACCGACACGGGAGACCGAGGTACCGACGTTGATCGCCGGCCGGACACCCTTGTTGAACAGGTCGGACTCGAGGAAGACCTGGCCGTCGGTGATGGAGATGACGTTGGTCGGAATGAACGCCGAGATGTCGTTGGCCTTGGTCTCGATGATCGGCAGACCCGTCATCGAGCCGGCGCCCATCTCGTCGGACAGCTTCGCGCAACGCTCCAGCAGACGCGAGTGCAGGTAGAAGACGTCACCCGGGTACGCCTCGCGGCCCGGCGGACGACGCAGCAGCAGCGAGATGGCGCGGTAGGCCTCGGCCTGCTTGGTCAGGTCGTCGAACACGATCAGGACGTGCTTGCCCTGGTACATCCAGTGCTGGCCGATCGCCGAACCGGTGTAGGGCGCAAGCCACTTGAAGCCGGCCGAGTCCGAAGCGGGGGCCGCGACAATGGTGGTGTACTCCATCGCACCGTGCGATTCCAGCGCGGTCTTCACGCCCGCGATGGTGGAACCCTTCTGGCCGATCGCGACGTAGATGCAGCGAACCTGCTTGCTCGGGTCACCGGTCTCCCAGTTCGCCTTCTGCGCCAGGATCGCGTCGATGCAGACCGCGGTCTTACCGGTCTTGCGGTCGCCGATGATCAACTGACGCTGACCACGACCGATGGCGGTCAGGGCGTCGATGGCGGTGATGCCGGTCGCCAGCGGCTCCTCGACCGGCTGCCGCTGCAGCACGGTCGCGGCCTGCAGCTCCAGCACGCGCTGCTCTTCGGACTCGATCTCGCCGAGGCCGTCGATCGGCTGGCCGAGCGGGTTGACCACGCGGCCGAGGAACTTGTCACCGACGGGGACCGAGAGCACGTCGCCGGTGCGGCGAACCTGCTGGCCCTCTTCGATTTCCGCGAACTCACCGAGGATGACCGCACCGATCTCACGGTCCTCGAGGTTCAGCGCGACGCCGAGCACACCACCCGGGAACTCGAGCAATTCATTGGCCATCGCCGAGGGCAGGCCGCTGACGTGCGCGATGCCGTCGCTGGTGTCGGTGACGACACCGACTTCTTCGATGGAGGTCTCGGGGGTGTAGCTCTGGGTGTAGCTCTCGATCGCGCTACGGATCTCATCGGTGGAGATCGTCAGCTCCGCCATAGTCTTCCTGCTCTCGCTGTCTGGTCTGAATGTCGGGGGAGGATGAGTCGTCAGGCCAGGGCCCGACGCAGCCGTTCCAAGCGGCCGGTGGCGCTACCGTCGATCAGGTCGTCACCGACCCGCACCACGACGCCGGTCAGCAGACTCGGATCGACCTGCACGTGCACCGTGACGGGCTTGCCGTAGATGCGCTGCAACGACGCCCCGAGATGGTCACGCTGCTGGTCGGTCAGCGTGACCGCGGCACGCACATGCGCGACGATCTGGTCGCGCCGCGCGGCCGCGAGATCGGACAGCTCGCCGAACGCGCCGCCGATATTCGTCGACCGGGTGACCACCTGGTCCGCCAGGGTCCGGGTGATGGTCTCGGTCTTGCCCGCGAGCAGCCGGTCGATCAGTTCGCGCTTGGCCGCCGCGGGCTTCGCACGATCCGAAAGTGCCTGCTCGAGTTCGGGATTGTCGCCGATGATCCGGCCGAGCCGGAACAATTCGTCCTCGACCGCCCCGAGCCGTCCGCTGTCGGCAGCGGACTCCAGCAACGCCTCTTGGCCGAGCAACACCAGGGTGTCGACCAAATCGGCGGTGCGCGACCAGTTCTGGGCCACCGCGGTGGTCAGCACCGCCAGGGTGGCGGGGCTGACCTTGCCGCTGAAGACCCGCTCGCTGAGTTCGGCGCGCGCCGAGCCGGGCACCGACACGTCCGCGAGCGCAACACGCAGCGAACGCTGGTCATCCAGCACGGCGACAACGGCGAACAGTTCCGACCCCGTCGTGGCCGCAACACTGTCGCTTCCGGTCAGAGCGGCCCGAAGTGCCTCCCGTGCCCGGGAGCTTGCCTCGCGGCTCGCTGCGTACATGCTTCTCACTTTCGCGTCGCTACCTTCCGACCCCGATGCCGGCATCCGACTGATCGAGTTCGGACAGGAACCGGTCGATCGATGCCGCTTGCTTAGCTTCGTCCGAAACCGACTGTCCGATAATCTTTTCGGCCAAATCGACGGCAGTTTTGCCGACTTCGGCGCGCAGCTCGGTCAGGATCTGCTGGCGCTGTGCTTCCAGCTGGCTGTGACCGGCAGCGACGATGCGGTCGCTTTCGGCCTGTGCTTCCGCGCGCATCTGCGCGAGGATCTGCTGGCCCTGGGTGCGTGCGTCCTCACGGATGCGCGCGGCCTCGAGCCGGGCGTCAGCCAACTGCTGCTGGTACTGCTGCAGCGTCAGCTGGGCTTCTTCCTGCGCGGCCTCGGCCCGCTGGATTCCACCCTCGATCTTGTCCGCACGTTCATCCAACACCTTGATAAGGCGGGGGATGACGTACTTGTAGAAAATGGCGCCGACGATCGCAATGCAGACCACCGACCAGACAATGTCGTAGGTCTCGGGGATGAGGGGATTGATGTCCTCCCCTGTCTCCGCCGCAAGCATAGAAAGCGTGCTCATAGCAATCTCAGAAGATGAAGCCGGCCACAAGGCCGATCAGGGCGAGGGCCTCGGTGAACGCGATACCGAGGAACATGTTGGTGCGGATGGTGCCCTGGAGCTCGGGCTGCCGGGCGATGCCCTCGATGGCCTTACCGACCACGATGCCGACGCCGATGCCGGGGCCGATGGCGGCGAGACCGTAGCCGATGGCGCCGAAGCCCTTGAACTTCTCGGTGGTGGTGGCGGCTTCCTGGGCCAGGTACGCGAGGCTCATGAGTCTTCCATTCCCTTTCTTTTGCTCACCCGCCGGTCGGCGTGGTGCAGCAGATATCCGGTAGTTGTGCGGTCAGTGCGAATCGGCGTGTTGCGCGAGTCCGATGTAAACGGCGGTCAGCAGCGCGAAAACGTATGCCTGCAGGAAGATGACCAGCATTTCGAACAGCGTGAACCCGAGTCCGGCCAGCAGCGAGAACGGTGAGAACACCTTCATCCAGGCCGCGGCATCGAATAAGAAGAACCAGGTGGCGCTGAAGAACAGCACCAGCATGATGTGGCCGGCCAGCATATTCGCCATGAGTCGGACGGTCAGCGTGAACGGACGCAGGATGAACGTCGAGACGAACTCGATCGGAATCAGCAACACGTGCAATGCGGGCGGAACATTCGGAACGACGATGCTGCTGCGCATGTAGGTGACGAACCCGTACTTCTTGATACCCACGAAGTTGAACGCGAGGTACGCGATGAGGGCCAGCACCAGCGGCATGCCGATTCGGGCGTTCGACGAGATGTTCAGTCCCGGAATGATGCCGGAGAAGTTGAGAAAGAGAACCGCGAAGAAGATCGTCGCGATCAACGGGAGGTACTTGCGACCGGATTCTTTACCGAGCACCTCTTCGGCAATCTGATCTTTGACGAAGACCAAACCGGTTTCGGCGATGTTCTGCAGACCGCGCGGGACGATGCGAGGATTGCGGAATGCCAGCACCATGACGAGCACCAGCACGGCGGTCATCAGCAGCCGGATCAGCATCAAACGGTCGAGTTCGAACGGCGTACCCTCGAACAGCACTGCTGGAGGGAAGAAGTCGGACAGCGATGGCGCGTGGAACTCGCCCGCCAAAGTGGTGACGCTCAGCGTTCTCTCCCGTGTTCGGGCCGCGGGTACGGTCATTCCCGCGGTTCGATCGGACATTGACGATCAATTGGGTCGACTCAGGTCGGCTCGAAAATTCGTCAGCAGCTGTGCGGCAACCCGCATGGGCGTCTGTACGTAGTGTCGGCGACATTCGTCGACATGCAGAACCGGAACCTCTCGGAGCCCGGTACGGCAGTAAGCATAGCTGCCACTCGGCGGGATCTCGGTGATCCCCCTCACTTGGTCGCTTGCTTACCAACACTTTACCAAGTTATCTACGACAGCGTGTAGGTGGGTGCGATTATTGCTGCGCAGAGGGCAAATCGGACTCACCGGTCGGTACGTTTACGTACGGAACCTTCTGCCGCAGAACACCATACGTCTCCGCGCCGAGCACGATGAGCAAGGACCCGACGACAGTCAGGAACAGTGCCATCCGGTCGTAGAAGTCGAACCGCTGCAGCACCGCGATCACGATCATCGCGACCAGCAGCTTGCCCACCCAACTCACCAGCATGACCAGGCCCGCGGTGCTCGCCGGCAGCTTCGCGCCGAACAGCACCACGGCCGCGGTGGTGAGAATGAAGCCGCCGCCGATGGCCGCGCCGAGCAGTGCCCCCCAGAGTCCGGCCAGGCCCGCGACGGCGGAGGCAATGGCCACCGAAAGCACCACCAACACGGCCAGACCGATCACGCCGTAGCGCAGCGCCGCCTTGAGTGGGGCGTCGGGACCGGGGACGGGGTTAGTGAGACTCACGAGCTGAACTTTACCGGGCCTTGCTTCAGGAATCCGCGGGCTCCTTGCGCCGCAGGCCCGGTATGGCGGTCACCACCAGCGCGAAAACCAGCCCGCCCGCCATCATCAAGACCACAATCCGACGATCATGGATCAGCGAAGTTCCGACGGCACCGAAGGCGAGCACGCCGACCCACAAATAGATCACCAGCACAACGCGGCGGTGCGAATGTCCGATCTGCAACAGCCGGTGATGCAAGTGCATTTTGTCCGGTGTCGAGAAACTCACACCGGCACGAACCCGGCGCACGATCGCCAACAGCAGATCCAATACCGGAATGAACATCACCGCGCCGACGAGCAGCAGCGGTGAAAGCAGACCGACGATATCGCGAGGTCCGTAGCCCGCCAAATTGATTCGGCCCGAGGCGCCCGTCGACACGGCGGCCAGCATGAGCCCGATCAACATCGAACCGGAATCGCCCATGAATATCCGAGCGGGCGAAAAGTTGTGTGGCAGAAATCCCATGCAGGCGCCTGCGAGGGCGGCGGCGAGCAGGGCTGGCGGATAGGTGTCGACCGAACCGCCCTGGCTGTAGAGCAGGCCGACGGTGAATACGAAGACCGCACCCGCGCAGATCAGACCCAACCCGGCCGCGAGACCGTCGAGTCCGTCGACGAAATTCATCGCGTTGACGAGCGTCACAGTGATGCCGACCGTGACCAGGCCGCCCTGCAGCGCGTCCAGCACCACCGTGGTGTCGTTGAACGGGTTGTAGATGACGTACCAGCTCAGGCCCATGACCGCCATCACACCGGCGGCGGTGACCTGACCCGCGAATTTGGTCAGCGCGTCCAAGCCCCAGCGGTCGTCGACGATACCGACGAGCACGATGAGCGTGGCCGCGACCAGCACCGCCGGAATATCCGGCGCGTAATCGAAACCTCTTCGCAGCGCGGGCAATTGGTGTGCGAACAGCACGGCCGCGACTACCCCGACATACATGCCGACACCGCCCATGCGCGGAATCGGCTTGACGTGCACATCGCGCTCGCGCGGCACCGCCACCGCGCCGAAGGCGATGGCGAGCACCCGAATTCCGCCGGTGGCCAGAAAGGTCACCGTGCCCGAGATGAGAAGCACGAGCAGCAGCTCGCGCAATGGAACTACCGCACCCGAACCGATCATCCGATTATCTGATCCGCCATACGATCACTGCGTCCCGAGGTCACCGCGTCGCGACGCTGGTCAGCGCCTCCGGGGACATCCCGAGCACATCGGCGATATCACCGACCGGCACCGCGCCCGCGCGCAGGATCCGCGGCTGATCCGCGGTGAGGTCGACGATGGTGGACGCGACCGCGTGTTCGGCCGGGCCGCCGTCGAGATAGGTGCCGACCAGATCACCGAGCTGATCGCGCGCCTCGGCGGCGGTCTTGGCGGGGGGCTGTCCGGAGACATTGGCACTCGAGACCGCGAGCGGGCCGACCTCGCGCAGCAGTTCCAGTGCGACCGGGTGCAGTGGCATCCGCAGCATGACCGTGCCACGGGTGTCACCGAGGTCCCAGGCGAGCGAAGGCGCCTGCTGCACAACAAGACTCAGCCCACCGGGCCAGAATGCCCGAATCAGCTCGCGGGCCTGCGGGCGCACCGAGAACACCAGACCGTCGATGGTGTGCCACGAGCCGACCAGCACCGGTACCGGCATATCGCGACCACGCCGCTTGGCGGCGAGCAGATCGCTCACCGCGGTGGAATCGAACGCGTCGGCGGCCAGGCCGTACACGGTATCGGTCGGTAGTACGACCAAACGTCCGGATTTCAGGGCGCTGGTGGCCGCGGTCAGTCCGGCGGCGCGCGAGTCGGGATCCGCGCAGTCGTAGACGGTACTCACGGCCACCATCCTGTCACGGGTGCCACTCGATGCCACCATCGGCGGGGTTGGTTCGATCCGTCGATCGCCGAGGCGAGTCGGATCAACCGCGGGTTGCGGCGACGAAACGGGGCTTGCCCGCGAGGTCCGGGTGCTCGACGATATCGGTGAAATCCCCGCGTTCGGCCAGTAGAGCGGCGAGAGCGGAGCCGTTGGTGTCGTCGTGTTCGATGGCACACGAGCCGCCGGGACGCAGCAGGCGGGTGATGGTGGGGATCATCCGACGGATGACGTCCAGTCCGTCCGGGCCGCCGAAAAGGGCCAGATGCGGATCGTGATCGACGACCTCGGGATCGAGTTCGGCACCTTCGGGGATGTACGGCGGATTGGCGACGACGAGGTCGACGACACCGCTCAGTTCGGTGAGCAGATTCGGGTCGGTGACATCGTCGGCGTAGAGGGTGATCGGGGTATCGCCCTCGGCAATCCGCAGGTCGGCATTGCGGCGCGCCCATTGCAGGGCCGCGGGATCGATGTCGATCGCACGCACATCTGCATCCGGGCGCGCCTGGGCAATGGCAAGTGCCAGCGCACCGGAGCCGGTGCACAGATCGACGACGACCGGCCGGTGATCGTGCGGCAGCGCCTCCAGTTGCGCCAGTGCCCAGGCGAACAGCAGCTCGGTCTCGGGACGCGGCACGAAAACGCCGGGCCCGACCGCGAGTTCGATCGCGCCGATCGCCGCGGTACCGGTCAGGTGCTGCAGCGGAATCCGCTGCGCGCGCCGTGCCACCAGCGCGCGGTATTCCGCGAGCAGCTCCGGCGCGACCAGCGGGGTCAGCGCCAGTCTGGTCCGCTCGACACCGAGCAGATGGGCGGCCAAATGTTCGGCGTCGGCCTGCGGACTGGGTACGCCGGCGGCCCGCAGCGTTTCGACCGCGTGGTTGATGGCGGGGCGCAATGCCAGACGCGTCATGGCTCGTCCTTACTCGGCGGCCATTCGGGCTTCGCGATCCGCCTTGCCGAGGGCATCCAGGAGTGCGTCCATATCACCGTCGAGTACGGCGTCGAGGTTGTGCGCCTTGAAGCCGATGCGGTGATCGGTAATGCGATTCTCCGGGAAGTTGTAGGTGCGGATGCGCTCGGAGCGGTCCACGGTGCGGATCTGGGAGGCCCGGCCCGCAGCGGCTTCCTGATCTGCCTGCTCCTCGGCGAGCGCCTGCAATCGAGCCGCGAGCACCTGCATGGCGCGGGCCTTGTTCTGCAGCTGGGAGCGCTCGTTCTGACAGGTCACCACGATGCCCGAGGGCAGATGGGTGATGCGGACCGCGGAATCGGTGGTGTTGACGCCCTGGCCGCCCTTACCGGAGGAGCGGTAGACGTCGATGCGCAGATCCGATTCGTCGATCTGCACCTCTTCGACCTCGTCGGGCTCCGGGTAGATCAGCACGCCGGCCGCCGAGGTATGGATGCGGCCCTGCGATTCGGTCACCGGAACCCGCTGGACGCGGTGCACGCCGCCCTCGAATTTGAAGCGGGACCAGACGCCGTCGCGCGCGGCGTCGCGGCTCTTGATGGAGATGGTCGCCTCCTTGTAGCCGCCCAGGTCGGAGATGTTCACATCGAGAATCTCGACCTTCCAGCCATGCCTTTCGGCATAGCGGACGTACATACGGGCCAGATCCGAGGCGAACAGTGCCGATTCCTCACCGCCCTCGCCGGACTTGACCTCGAGCACCACATCGTCGCCGTCGTGCGGGTCGCGCGGCGCGAGCAGATCCGCGAGGGTCTGCTCCAGCTCGTCGACCTGTTGTTCCAGGCCCGGCACCTCGGCGGCAAAGGATGCGTCGTCGGCCGCGAGTTCCTGCGCGGCGGCGAGATCCTCGCGCGTGGACTTCAGCTTGTTGTAGGTGGCCATGATCGGGGCCAGCTCGGCGAAACGTTTGCCGACCCGGCGCGCGGCACCCGGATCGCTGTGCAGCGCCGGATCCGCGAGCTGCGTCTCCAGGCCCGCGTGCTCGGCCAGAATGTCATCGATCGCGGATGGTTGCGTCACGATGCTTCCTCTCTTTATCCCTACCGGCCACACAAAAGCGCCGACGCCCGGCCTGCAGTGCAGGACCGGGCGTCGGCGAGGAAGCTACTTTGCGTCGGCCTTCTTGCCGGCACGCTTGCCGTAGCGAGCCTCGAAGCGGGCCACGCGACCACCGGTGTCGAGGATCTTCTGCTTGCCGGTGTAGAACGGGTGGCACTGCGAGCAGACCTCGACGGTGATGTGTCCCGACTCCTTGGTGCTGCGAGTCTGGAAGGTGTTGCCGCAACCACAGACGACCGTGGTCTCGACATATGCCGGGTGAATTCCTGCCTTCATGGGTGTCCTCTCGATATTGGCCGCCGGGTCGCCCGCGCAGATCGCGAGGACGTGAACCGGAGCCGACTTAGGCGGGAGGCCTGCTCAGCGGAGCAGACGCAACGACCGTTCAGTATGCCAGAACGGCGGTTACGCTCCCAAAACGCCCCCGGCCCCCGGTTTGTTCCCCGCCCTGGGTAGTCCCCGAGTCTCATTGCCAATTGAACTACGGGCACGCGGTGATCGTGTTCTTACGGAACCCTTAATTCGGGTAGTCCGCTACTCATGAATGCGAACAGCCCTGTTCATAGAGTTGGAGCCGTGGTGCACATCGGCGTGCCGAGACAGAAGGGAGAAGCCTATGAACAGCCGCATCGCGCTGGCGGTGTTCGTTTCGTTGATTCTCACTGTCGCGGTCGGCTGGTTTGCCGTTCCGGATCGCCCGGATACCTACACGTACGCGAAACCCACCGCCGCACAGTTCGATCCGGCCGATACCGCGGCGAGCACCGGGAGCCCGGCCAGCACGACTGCGATCATCCTGGCCTTCATGATCGCGGGCGCGGCCGCCATCGGTCTCGCCTTCTTCAGCCCACGGACGCCGAAAGGACGCTCCGTCGGCTCCCAGCTGGAATCAGTCGTGGCGTATGCGCAAAAAGTACGGGGACTCCGCCTGAGCGGAGCCCCCGTTCATTCACTCGTCGAGCGCGCCCGGTGCGGTCTTGCTGACCTGCATCAGGAACTCGAGGTTGTTCTTGGACTTCTTCAGGCGGTCGATCAGCAGATCGATCGCCTGGTGCGAGTCCAGGCCGGACAGTACGCGGCGCAGCTTGTGCAGCACCGCCGCCTCGTCGGGGCTGAGCAGTAGCTCGTCCTTACGAGTGCCGGAGGGGTTGACGTCGACGGCCGGGAATACCCGCCGTTCCGCGATCTTGCGGTCCAGCTTGAGTTCGGCGTTACCGGTGCCCTTGAACTCCTCGAAGATCACCGTGTCACCGGTGGAACCGGTCTCGACCATGGCGGTCGCGATGATGGTGAGCGAGCCACCGTTCTCGATATTGCGCGCCGCACCGAGGAACCGCTTGGGCGGGTACAGCGCGGTCGAATCGACACCACCGGAGAGGATGCGGCCCGAGGCGGGCGAGGAGTTGTTGTACGCGCGGCCCAATCGGGTGATCGAGTCGAGCAGCACCACGACGTCCTTGCCCATTTCCACCAGGCGCTTGGCGCGCTCGATGGCAAGTTCGGCGACCGAGGTGTGGTCTGACGGCGGACGGTCGAAGGTCGAGGCGATGACCTCACCCTTCACCGAACGCTGCATATCGGTGACCTCTTCCGGACGCTCGTCGACCAGCACAACCATGAGGTAGACCTCCGGGTTGTTGATGGCGATGGCGTTCGCGATGTCCTGCATGATCGTCGTCTTACCGGCCTTGGGCGGGGAGACGATCAGGGCGCGCTGGCCCTTACCGATCGGCATGATCAGGTCGATGACGCGCGTGGTCAGCTTGTTCGGCTGAGTCTCCAGGCGCAGGCGCTGGTTCGGGTACAGCGGGGTGAGCTTGGAGAATTCGGGGCGCCGCTTGGCCGCCTCGACCTCACCGCCGTTGACGGTATCCAGACGCACCAGCGGATCGAACTTCTGGCGCTGGTTGCTCTGCTCACCGTCGCGCGGGGCGCGCACCGCACCGGTGATCGCGTCACCACGGCGCAGGCCGTTCTTGCGGACCAGGTTCATCGAGACGTACACGTCGTTCGGTCCGGCCAGATAGCCGGAGGTGCGCACGAAGGCGTAGTTGTCCAGCACATCGAGAATGCCCGCAACGGGCTGCAGGACATCGTCCTCGCGGATCTCGAGCTCGCGGGCCTCACCGCCACCGGTGCCACCGTCGCGGTCGCGACCACGACGACGTTCCCGGAACCGGCGTCCCCGCCGACCGCGACCGCCCTCGTCCTCGTCACCGCCACGGCTGGCCTCGCTGCGGCCACCACCCTCGCCACCGCGGCCGCCATTGGCACTGCCGTTCTGGTTGCGTTCGCGGCGGCGTTCGCCCTGCTCCTGCTCCTGCTTGGGCTCGTCACCACGGCCCTCGGCCGCGGTGGCCTCGCCACCGGCGCGCGTCTGGTCGCGACCGCGACGCTGCCTGCCGCGACCACGCTGACCGCCCTCACGACCGGAATCCTCGGTGGTCTCCGCCGGCGCGGCAGCCTCGGCCTGCGCATCGGACTTCGAGTCGGCCGACTTCTCGGCCGCCTGCGGCGCCACGGGCTCGGCGACGGCATCCTTCGCGACAGCCTGTTTGGCCGGAGCGTCCTTGGCCTGGGCTTCCTTCGCCGGAGCGGGCGCCTCCTTCGCCGGGGCAGCGGCGGGCGCCACGTCGAGGGTGCCCTGCTCGGCCTTGGCCGGCGCCGCCTTGGCGGCGTCCGCATTGGACTTCACCTCGCCACGCGCGGACTTTTCCGCCTTCGCCGACTTTCCGGCCTGATTTTCCTTGATGGCGGCGATCAAATCGCCCTTGCGCATTCCAGAGGTGCCTCGGATACCGAGCTCCCCCGCGAGCGCTCGCAATTGCGGCAACAACATTCCAGTCAGCCCCGATCGTGCGACGTCGGTTTGTTCGCTCATCTTCGAAATCTGTCCGGAGTCACTTTCGCGGTCCCCTGCCGGGTTGGAATCGACCCCAGGTGTCGCGAGCAGGTCCGTATCTGTCACGGAAATCCTTTCCTTCCCTCGACTGCCGTGTGCTGTTTCGAGGGTTTCGTCCCGCAGTCCGGGCATTCTGCCGGACTCGGATGCGAGGGCCGAACACACAGCTCGGACCGGCGCTTTTGCCGTATCACCTGCCCCGCCGGACCGGCGGCTTCGCCACCAGTTCCTGAAAGGTGGGAGAGATCATTCCAGTTGCGCAGCTACGCAGCACCCCCATGGCCTGGAGGCTCGAGCCTGGAGCCTGCTGGAGCGATTGCCCTGATGAAGCACCGGCGTCTGATGCGCACGATGTACGGACGTGCTCAGGATAGCTGGCAACCTGGAACCTCGGCAAGGCAGACGCGCCGTCAGTCGACCTGGACGCCTTTCGCGAGTCCCGGCTCGACCACGCGGAGCCCCTCGATGGCCGCGAGTTCACGGAGTTCAGCGGGGAATTCGCTGGTACCCAAGGCCAGTACAGTCGGTCCGGCACCGGATACCGTGGCCGCGATCCCGGCCGCACGCAGCCGGGCGATCCAGTGGGTGGTCAGTGGCAGAGCGGGCGCGCGCTGGGTCTGGTGCAGACGATCCGCGGTTGCCGGCAGGAGCAGGTCGGGCCGTTGGGTCAGGGCGACGACCGCGAGTGCGGCGCGGCTCACATTGAACGCGGCATCGCCATGCGGCACCACCTCGGGCAGCAGGCCGCGGGTATGCGCGGTCGATGAGCGCTCTTCGGGAATAAGCACCACCGGACGCAATGTCGGATGCGGATCCAGGCGCACCGCACGGTAGACGCGGCCGTGATCGGACGCCACGGCACCGTCGTTGCCCGCGTCCGCGGCCGTTTCGGTCCAGGACACCACGATTCCGCCGAGCACGCTGGCCGCGGCATTGTCCGGATGACCTTCGAATTCCGATGCGAGCTGGACCAATTGGTCACTGCCGATGGCCAATGCCGGATCCAGTTTCGCGGCGAGCCCGCACCCCGCGGCAAGTCCGCCGACCACCGCGGAGGCTGACGAACCGAGACCGCGCGAATGCGGAATCACGTTGCGGCACACCACATCGAGACCGTCGGCCCAGACGCCCGCCGCCTCCAGACCGCGTTCGATCGCGCGCACAACGAGATGCGAAGGGCCCCATGGCACATCGTCGGCACCCTCACCCTCCACTCGGATGGTAAGGCCGGAATCGGTAGTGCGCACCTCGATCTCGTCGTAGATGCCCAAAGCCATACCGAGCGAATCGAATCCGGGGCCGAGATTGGCACTGGACCCCGGCACCCGCGCGGTCACGGACAGACCGGCGGGCAGTGTCCTTGTCATCAGTTGGCTATCGCGCGAAGTCAACTCAGGCCAGCTCGAGTTCGTGGGCGACCGCGATCGGGTCGACCGGAATCGGCTGCACCTGCGGCATTCCCGCGAGCGCGTTATCCGGATCCTTGAGGCCGTTGCCGGTCACCGTGCATACGACGGTCAACCCGGAATCCAGCCAACCCTCCTTGCGCGCGGCGAGCAGGCCCGCGATGCTGGCCGCCGACGCGGGCTCGACGAAAACACCCTCGGTCGCGGCGACCAGTCGGTATGCCTCCAGGATCTCGTCATCGGTGGCGGCGCGGAAGGCGCCACCGGACTGCTCCTTGGCCTCCATCGCGCCGTTCCAGGACGCGGGCGCGCCGATTCGGATGGCGGTGGCGATGGTCTCCGGCTCCTTCACCGGGGCGCCATTGACCAGCGGCGCGGCACCGGCGGCCTGTACACCCAGCATGCGCGGCAGCCCGGTGGTGATGCCGTCGGCGTAGTACTCGCGGTAACCGCGCCAGTAGGCGGTGATATTGCCCGCATTACCCACCGGAAGGGCATGCACATCCGGTGCCTTGCCGAGCACATCGCAGATCTCGAACGAGGCGGTCTTCTGGCCCTCGATGCGAGCCGGATTCACCGAATTCACCAGACCGACGGTCGGGAATTCCGCGGTGACCTTGCGCGCCAGCTCGAGACAGTCGTCGAAATTGCCGTCGACCTGGATGATCTTCGCGCCGAGCATGACGGCCTGGGCCAGCTTGCCCATGGCGATCTTGCCCTGCGGAATCAGCACCGCACAGCTCATCCCGGCCCGGGTCGCATAGGCGGCGGCCGATGCCGAGGTGTTGCCGGTGGACGCGCACAGCACGGCCTGCTGGCCGCGGTACTTCGCGTCGGTGATGGCCATGGTCATCCCGCGGTCCTTGAAGGATCCGGTCGGGTTCAGGCCCTCCACCTTGAGATAGACATCACATCCGGTCAGCTCGGACAGATGCGGTGCGGGCACCAGCGGGGTGCCGCCCTCGTACAGGGTGACCGGCTCCCAGTCGGCGGCGCCGGCCAGCCGATCGCGATAGGCGGCGATCAGGCCGGGCCACCGGGAGTGCACCCCGGCCTGCGGCGCAACGCCAGCCGTACGCCCACCCGCCGCGCGACCGCCACCCCTCATCGAATCGCTGCGCGATGCAGTTGTCATTCGTTGGTGCCTTCCAATCTCAGAACGCTGGTCACGGATGTGACGGATTCCATCTCTGCCAGGGCGGCGACGGTGTCCGCGAGCGCCGACTCCGAAGCGTGGTGGGTGACCACGACCAGGCGCGCACCCTCGCCGTGTCCTTCCTGACGGACCGTGGAGATGCTCACTTCGTGGTTGGCGAATTCGCCCGCCACCTTGGCCAGCACCCCGGGTCGGTCCGCGACCTGCAGGTTCACGTGGTAGCGCGTGGGCGTATCGCCCATCGGCGCGATCGGTAGCTCAGCATAAACCGACTCGCCCGGAGCACGTCCACCGAAGAACTTATTGCGCGCCGCCATCACCAGATCGCCGAGTACCGCCGACGCCGTCGGGGCACCGCCCGCGCCCTGACCGTAGAACATCAGCCGACCGGCGTTCTCCGCCTCGACGACCACCGCGTTGAAGGCGCCGGTAACCGCGGCCAAGGGGTGCTTGCGCGGTATCAGGGCCGGGTAGACGCGCACCGAGACGCGCTCCTTGCCGCCCTCTTCCGGGCTCGGTTCGCCCGGACCGGCGGCGACCCGCTCGCAGATCGCGAGCAACTTGACCGTGCAGTCCAGCGCGGAGGCCGTCTCGAGATCCTCGGCGGTGATCTTCGAAATGCCCTCGCGGTACACGTCGGCCGCGGTCACCCGGGTGTGGAAGGCCAGCGAGGCCAGGATCGCGGCCTTTGCGGCGGCGTCGTAACCCTCGACGTCGGCGGTCGGATCGGCCTCCGCGTAGCCGAGGCGGGTGGCCTCTTTCAGGGTCACCTCGTAATCGGCACCGGTCTCGTCCATCGCGGAGAGGATGAAGTTGGTGGTGCCATTGACGATGCCGACGACCTTGTTCACCCGGTCACCGGACAGGGACTGGATCAGCGGGCGCACCACCGGAATCGCACCCGCGACGGCGGCCTCGAAATACAGATCCGCGCGATTGCGCTCGGCGGCGGCGGCGAGTTCGCCGGTGTAGTCGGCCAGCAGGGCCTTATTGGCGGTCACCACGGATTTGCCCGCGTTGAGCGCGGCCAGAATGAGGCGGCGTGCCGGATCGATGCCGCCGATGACCTCGACCACCAGATCGACATCGTCACGGGCGACCAGCGCATCGGCATCGGTGGTCAGCAGTTCGGCCGGGATACCGCGGTCGGCGTCCGGGTTGCGCACGGCGACACCGCGCAGCACCACCGGCGCACCGACGCGGGCCCGTAGGTCATCGGCGTGGTCGCGCAGAATCCGCACCACCTCGGTGCCGACATTGCCCATCCCGAGGACCGCGACTCCGATCGGACGATCGGTTCCCCACACACCGAACTTCGCAGCGTCAGGCCCACCCGTCGCCCGACCACCGCCTCCGATGGAATCGCTACGCGATACTGCGTTCATTGCACCTCCAGGCTGAGCAGATCTGCCACCGTTTCCCGGCGCAGAATGAGTCGCGGCACACCGTCGCGCACCGCGACGACCGCCGGACGCGTCAACTGGTTGTACCGGCTGGACATCGAGTAGCAGTACGCGCCGGTCGCGGCGACGGCGACCAGATCACCGGGGCCGACATCGGCGGGCATCCAGGTATCGCGGATGACGATATCCCCACTCTCGCAATGCTTTCCGACGACTCGAGCGACCACGGGCGCGGCGTCGGAGGAGCGCGAGACCAGGCGGCAGTCGTAGTCGGCCTGATACAGCGCGGGGCGGATGTTGTCGCTCATGCCGCCGTCGACGCTGACATAGCGCCTGCGCAGTCCGCCGTCGAGCGAGACGTCCTTGATGGTGCCGACCTCGTACAGGGTGACCGTGCCCGGTCCGGCGATGGCGCGGCCGGGTTCGACGGCGATCTTCGGCTCGGGCAGACCCGCGCGGCTCGCCTCGGTGGCGACCAGCTTGCGCAGGCTCGCCGCGAATTCGTCGAGCGGCGGCGGATCGTCATTGGGCAGATACGAAATACCAAGTCCACCACCGAGATCCAGTGTGGCGATCTGCGCGGTGCGCTCGATGCCGAACTTGTCGATGGCCTCGCGCAGCAGGCCGAGCATGCGGCGTGCGGCGATCTCGAACCCATCGATTTCGAAGATCTGCGAACCGATATGACTGTGCAGACCGACGAGCCGGAGATTATCGGCCTCGAAGACGCGAGCGAGCGCCTCCATGGCATCACCGCCCGCGATCGAGAAACCGAACTTCTGATCCTCGTGTGCGGTCGAAATATATTCGTGGGTATGAGCTTCCACGCCGACGGTGACGCGGACGAGCACATCCTGCACCACTCCGGCGCGGCCCGCGACGGCCTCCAGGCGCTCGATCTCGATGAGCGAATCGACCACCACGTGGCCGACGCCGGCCTCGACCGCGGCGGCCAGCTCGGGGACCGATTTGTTGTTGCCGTGCAATGCGATTCGGTTCGCCGGGAAGCCCGCGTGCAATGCGACGGCCAGCTCGCCGCCGGAACAGACGTCGAGGGACAGGCCCTCGTCGCGAATCCAGCGAGCGATCTCAGCGCACAGGAATGCCTTGGAGGCGTAGTGGACTCGCGCATCCGGGCCGAAGGCGGCGACCATATCGCGGCAGCGGGAACGGAAGTCGTCCTCGTCGACCACGAACAGCGGGGTGCCGAACCGCTCGGCGAGTTCGGGTACCGGCGCACCGGCGAGGTGCACAACGCCGTTCGCATCGCGAGAAGCGTTGCGCGGCCAGACATTCGCGGGCAGATCGATCATCTGCTCGGGACTGCTCGGACGCTCCGCGAGGCTGGGTGCGTGTGGGATTTCCGCGTGCCGGGGACCGGCAGGATGGGCGCTCATCACATCCGCTCCGGTGCACTGACGCCGAGCAGGCCGAGGCCGTTGCTCAGCACCTGACGGGTGGCGTTGGCCAGGACCAGCCTGGCGGCATTGGTCGGCGTGACGGGTTCGTCGCCGAGGGGCAGTACGCGCAGGTTCTTATTGGTTTGGAACCGGTGATAAGTACCCGCCAGTTCCTCCAGATACCGTGCGACGCGGTGCGGTTCGCGCAGGCTGGCGGCACTGGCGACGGTGCGCGGGTATTCGCCGAGGGTGCGGATGAGTTCACCCTCTTCATCGGCGGTCAGCAGACCGAAATCCGGTGTCACCGTGTCGTATTCGAACTCGGCCGCATTGCGCGCGATGGACGCGGTCCTGGCGTGCGCGTATTGCACGTAGTAGACCGGGTTTTCGTTGCTCTGGCTGGTCCACAGGTTCAAGTCGATATCGATGCTCGAGTTGACCGAGCTGCGCACCAGCGAGTACCGGGCGGCATCGACACCGATGGCCTCGACCAGGTCGTCGAGGGTCACCACGGTGCCCGCACGCTTGGACATTCGCACGGCCACACCGTCCTTGACGAGATTCACCATCTGGCCGATGAGTACCTCGACGGTGGCCGGATCGTCGCCGAAGGCGGCCGCGGCGGCCTTCAACCGGCCGATATAGCCGTGATGGTCCGCGCCGAGCATGTAAATGCACAGGTCGAAGCCGCGCGAGCGCTTGTTCTGGAAATAGGCGATATCACCGGCGATATAGGCGGCATTGCCATCGCTCTTGAGGACGACGCGGTCCTGATCGTCTCCGTATACGGAGCTGGCGATCCACCACGCCCCATCCTTTTCGTAGAGGTCACCGGAATCCTTCAGCTTGGTGACGGCTTGTTCGACCGCACCGGATTCGAATAGCGAACTCTCGTTGAAGTACACGTCGAAATCGGTGCCGAATTCATGCAACGACTCCTTGATGTGAGCGAACATCAATTCGACGCCCTCGGCGCGGAACAGTTCGAGCTGCTCGCTTTCCGGCACGGTCAGCGCCTCCGGATGTGCGGCAACGATCTTGGCGGCGATCTCGCCGATGTATTCGCCGGCGTAGCCGTTCTCCGGGGTCGGGGCGCCGGTGGCAGCGGCGACCAGGGATTTGGCGAAGCGGTCGATCTGTGCGCCGTGGTCGTTGAAGTAGTACTCGCGGGTCACGTCGGCGCCCTGTGCGGCCAGGATGCGGCCGAGCGCATCACCGACGGAGGCCCAGCGGGTGCCGCCCAGATGTACCGGACCGGTCGGATTGGCCGACACGAATTCCAGATTGATCCGCGTGCCGTTCAGGGTGCCCGAGGTGCCGTAGGCCGCGCCCGCGGTCAATACCTGTTGCAGGATCACGCCCTGCGCGGAGGCGGCGAGTCGGATGTTGAGGAAGCCGGGACCGGCGACCTCGGCAGTGGCGATGCCGTCCGCGTCGGCCAGCGCATCGGCCAGCCAGGTTGCCAGGTCGCGCGGATTCGTTCCGGCCTTCTTACCTACCTGCATGGCCACATTCGTGGCATAGTCGCCATGTTCCGGATTACGGGGGCGCTCCACGTTGACCTCGTCAGGCAGGACCGCAGGGTCCAGTCCACGTTCGACAAGCACCTTCGCCGCGGTCGCGCGAAGGAGATCTGCAAGGTCAGCTGGAGTCACGAGTCTCTATCCTATGGTCTGGGCAGGTGTACGCCTCGAGTGGGCACCTCGGCGGAGCCCTCCGCAACCACCCAGCACCGTGGATCAATACGTGGAAAGAGCAAAGCGAGCTATGCCGAGCAGCACGAGCGCCAAATCGGCCAAGGCCGTCCGGGCCGCAGGGAAGGTCGCACCGTCGCGAAAAAAGGGCGGCGGCAAGGTTCCGATGGGCAAGGGCCCGTTGAAGAAGCGCCAGATCCCCTGGTTGGTCATCGGAGCCGCCGTAGTGATCATCGCATTGATCGGTGCGCTCGCGTTCAGCCTGGTGCCGAAGTATCGGGACAAGGCCGAACTCGAGAAGTACACACCGAGCGCACAGAAGAAGGATCCATCGGAAGAGATCGCCGGGGTGACCAAGAAGGACTATCCGGCGGGCCTGCATGTGGCCGGCACGCAGCGCGTCGCATACGACCAGACGCCGCCGTTCGGTGGTCCGCACGATCAGGTCTGGGCGAATTGCATGGGTGTGGTCTACAGCAAGCCCATCCGGGTGGAGAACGCGGTGCATTCGCTCGAACACGGTGCGGTGTGGATCGCTTACAACCCCGACAAGGTCGACGCGGCGGGCATCGACACGCTGAAGCAGAAGGTCGAAGGTAAGCCGTTCACGTTGATGTCGCCATTCCCCGGTCTGGCGTCGGCGGTGACGCTGCAATCCTGGGGGCACCAGCTGAAGCTGGACAGTGCCGACGACAAGCGGGTCAACCAATTCATCACCGCCCTGCGCGAGAACCCGTACGCCTACCCCGAGGTGGGCGCGAGCTGCTCGAATCCGGCGTTCGACGCGAACAACCCGACGCCGTACGACCCGACGCCACCCGGACCCGACGCGGTGCCGATGGACGGTAAGGGCTTGTCCCAGGACCAGACCGAACTCGGCGGCGCCTCGGGTGGTCTGCCCGGTATGCCGAACATTCCGGGGGTGCCGAATATCCCTGGTGTGCCCAACGGAATTCCGACCCAGCCGACGGAAGGGCAGTAGATGCCGGTGGATACCGAAATCGAACCGGACGTGGCGAGCGATTCCGCGGGGTTGGGTGCGCAGGCGCGGCGGCAGCGCACGCCCTTGCTGGTGCTCGGCGCGATCGGCATTCTGCTGATCGGCTTCGCGGTCGGCGTGTTGGCTCGGCTGCCGCTGGACAGCAATAGCGAGCCCGATCCCGGCGCGGTCGATATCGGATTCAGTCAGGACATGTCGGCACATCACGCGCAGGCGGTCGAAATGGCCGGTATCGCGCTCATCGGCTCCACCGATAACGATGTGCGCCGGTTGGCCTACGACATTCTGACTACCCAGCAGGGGCAGATCGGCCGGTTGCAGGGCTGGCTGCAGATGTGGGGTAAGCCGAACCAGAATGTCGACGGCTACATGGGCTGGATGACCGAGCAGGCCGGCCATTCGCATTCCGGCGCCGACCACACGATGTCCTCCGGCCGATCGGCATCCATGCCGGGCATGGCCACCACCGCGGAGCTGACCGCGCTGCGCCAGGCCACCGGCCCCGCCCTGGACACAATGTTCCTGCAGCTGATGCTGCGCCATCACCAGGGCGGACTCGCGATGATCCAATACGCGGCCCAGCACGCCGAAACCACCGCGGTGCGCACCCTGGCCGCCACCATGGCGACCACCCAGCAGGGCGAAGCCCAACTCATCACCACCATGCTCACCGCTCGCAACGCGACACCACTGCCACAGAACTGATCCATCGTGTCGGGCGGGAGACCCAAACTCCCCGGCCCGACATACTTTTTGGCGGACGCCCAGCAATGCGATACGCTTGGCCCCGCCCGATCGGCCGCCTTGACCGGCACCGTTCGAGATCTATCCCGCCCTCGTAGCTCAGGGGATAGAGCGTCTGCCTCCGGAGCAGAAGGCCGCAGGTTCGAATCCTGCCGAGGGCACCCACGAAGAAGGCCCTGACCAGCGCATGTGGTCAGGGCCTTCCTCATCCGAGGACTTCATCCCGCCTCGGTGTCGCGAGTTGTCACAACCGCACCCGATGTCGTCGCCGCAGCCAACCGAAATCTGCGTCCGGGACGAAGGGTCAAGCTGATGCCACACCCCGCGGATAGTCTGGTTCGCTCAACTGCTGGGCCGTCGTCATGACGTTCAGAGTTGCCGCGTTCTCAGCGGCGATTGCACCTTCGACCCGTTCGACGAGCGTCCGAAAGGCAGTGTTGTTGTCCAGTTGCTCGTACGGACCTGTTCGCGTGTTGAAGTAGACCTTCTCATGGCCGAGCAGTTGCTCGGTCGACCGGTAGTTCTTCCATTGCTCTCGATACTTGAAGACACTTTCGAGCGAAACCGACGCAGCTACGACGAGGCTGACGACCGTCACGACGGCCGATGCCCACGCAAACGGGAGATTGACAAGAGCGGGAACCGTCACGCCGCCACCAACAGATAGGACACGTATCTGCAGATGCCGTGCCTTCATCTTGACGGCCTTCTTGTCATACCAACCTTGATACTGTTCGAGGCGATCGACGATGTATGCCTCCGGTGCCATCAGCGGCGTGGGCGGTTCCGCAGAACCGGGCTGGCTGGAATCGCGACCTTCGGTTAACGGCACGCCGCTCATTATCGACGAACCGTCGTCGATGCGCCCGACGATCCGGCAGGGCCCCTCGCATCAGCGGCACGGTACCGATCACCGCCCTTCCACAGGCGGCAGCACGCCCAGCTGCTGCAAAAACCCGAGCACATCCTTATCGGACCACTTTTCGGCGATCTTTCCGGCCTCGATCCGGTGGATCGTGGTACCGGTCATCGTCAATTCGTGACCGGTTGCCGGAATCCCCGGCAGGTCTGCGATGTGGCGACCGTAGGCGGTGATCCGGGTGACGACCCGGTCGCCCTCGGCGATCTGATCCTCGATCTCGTGCCGCCCCGGGGTGGCATCCCAGAACATACGGAACGCCTGCTTAAGGCCCTCCCGACCCGGACCGATGCCGGGAAAGGGTGGCGGCGAGTGGTCGAGGTAGTCCGCTGCGACGAGTTCGTCCATCGCATCGATGTTTCCGGTGTCTATCTCGCGATAGAACTGGCGGATCAGGGCCTTGTTGGCTTCTTGCGACATGATCAACCCTCCTCCTCGATTGCTCGGCTGGCGGCCGTGACGACGGTGGCGGTTCATCGCAGTGTGCATCGGCCTTTCGCACATGTCGAGCACGGTGGACAGCGGAGCCCAGGTGCGGTGATGCTCATCGGTGTTTCGGTCGCGGGGGCTCGAGTTGCCGTAATCTCACACCCAGATGGGGTGAGCGGGAGGACGGGACGATGACATATCCGCCGGGTGGGCAGCCGCCGTTCGGGGAGCCGCAGTATCCGCAGGGGGCGGGGCAGCCGTACGGGTATCCGCAGCAGGGCGGGGCGGGGTATCCGCAGCAGGGCGGCCAGGGATATCCGCAGCAGGGCGGCCAGGGATATCCGCAGCAGGGCGGCCAGGGATATCCGCAGCAGGGCGGCCAGGGGTATGGGCCGCCGCAGGGGTACCCGCCGCCGGGCGGTCATCAACAGTCGGGGTATCTGCCGCCGAAGAAGCGCCGGACCGGGCTGATCATCGGACTCCTGGTGTTGGTGCTCGTCATCGCGGGTGCGGTCGCCGCGGGCGTGGTGTTGACCGCCCAGGGAAAGACGCCACTCGCTTCGGACGAGAAGAAGATCGAGGTGGCCATCCACGACTTCTACGACACGCTCGGCAAGCAGGGTTTCGCCGCGGCGGCGGCCAAGGCGTGCGCGGCCGACCGTGCCGAGTTCGACACGCTGACCGAGGAGCAGAAGAAGGAATTCGATACCGCCAAGGTCGAGGTCAGTATCGACAAGATCGACAACGTCGTCATCACCGGTGACCGTGCGACCGCCCGGATCACCGGCAAACTCACGCTGACCGTGCCGGGTGAGACCCCGGATACCGATACGGGTACCACCGAACACCTGCGCAAGGAAGACGGGAAGTGGAAGGTCTGCTCGGCGGAGTCGGGTAAGAACTGACGTAATCTCGTTCGAATGAGCTGCTGCGGACCGTCGCGCCGGACCTTCCTCAGCACCATCGGGCTGGCCGCGCTCGCGAGCCTCGCGGTTCCGGTTTCGGCTCGGGCCCAATCGAATCCGCTGTTCGCGACCGATCTCGAGGTCGTTACGGTCACCGATCGATCGGTGGTTCTCACCTGGACGACGGTGGTTGCGGATTCGAGCGGCCGACTGCTGCCGGTCGACACGGATGCCGAAGTGCGGCTCGGTCCGGCCGATTCATCGCTGGCCACCGTCTATGCCGATGACGAGCGCACGCCGTTCCACTATGCGGAGATCGACGGCCTCGAACCGGGCCGCCCCTATCGATTCGAGGCGTGGTCGAACGGCACCCGCGCCACACCAGCCCTCGCACTGACCACCCGATCCCCCGGAAGTCCGGAATCCACCTGCGAATTCACCACCCTGACACCGCCGCCGGGCCGCCCACTACGCACGCTCGCACTCGCCAATGACGTGCACTACGGCGAGCAGGTCAGCGGCCTCATCGTCGACAACCTGCCGCCGGGTTTCCGGCAGGAGCCCGACGTGGCGCCCTACCCGGAGGTAATGCTGACCGCGGTGCTCGATGATCTGCGCCGCCCCGACCGCGCCGCCGATATCCTGCTCATCGCGGGCGATCTCACCGCCGAGGCGAAACCGGAGGAATCGCGTTCGGTTCGTCGGCATCTGGACTCCTGGGGCGCACAGGGCCGCGACTACCTCGCCGTGCGCGGCAACCACGACCGCCCGCACGTCGGCTCGGAATATCAGGGCTGCATTCCGGCGCCCGCGGATCACTACGATTGCTGGGCCGAGGAATTCGGTTCGCGTCAACAGCTGATCGAGCACGAGTTGGGTGGCCTGCGGCTGCTCGGCCTGGACACCAGCCGACTCGACGGTTCGGGAGGCAGCATCGAACGCCCGCAATTCGACCGGCTCGGCGAGCTGCTGCGCGCGGATCCGGATCGCCCGACGGTGGTCTTCGGACATCACCCGGTGACCGTCGAATCCGGTCTGACCAATATCGCCGGACCGGGTTTTGTCCTCGATCGCACCGACAGCATCGAACTCCAGACGCTCTACGAACGCGCCCCCGGCGTATTCCTGCAGCATAGTGGCCATACCCACCGCAACCGCCGCACTCGTCCCGATACCGGCTGTGCGGTGGAATTCCTGGAAGTGGCGGCGGTCAAGGAGTATCCGGGCGGCTACAGCCTGCTGCGCCTCTACGAGGGCGGGTACATGATCAACTTCTACAAGACCCGCACCGCGGCCGCCCGCCGCTGGAGTGCGACCACCCGAGGCGAATACTTCGGCCTGCTGCCGGATTACACGCTCGGCACCTTCGCCGACCGCAATCACGTTGTGCTGCGGGACTTCTCGGGGTTGTCCTGACCGGCGAGCAGACCCGGGCCAGCCGCAGCCGTACCGATACCATCACCGCAGCTTGGACGCGGTATCTTGCTTAGGTAAGCCTCATCATATGAAGTGAACCCTTGCACGCGTCGGAAGGACTCGAACATGTCGATCAGATGGAAAGCGATTTCCGCAGCGCTGACAGTCGCTGTCGCGGCGGTCGGCGTGACGGCCTGTTCGAATTCCTCGGACGACGAGAACGAGATCACCGTCTACAACGCCCAGCACGAATCCCTGACCAAGGAATGGGTGGACGCGTTCACCAAGGAGACCGGCATCAAGGTCACGTTGCGCCAGGGCGGTGACACCGCACTGGGCAACCAGCTGGTCGCCGAGGGCGCGGCCTCCCCCGCCGATGTCTTCCTGACCGAGAACTCCCCCGCGATGGCGCTGGTGGAGAATGCCGGACTGTTCGCCGATGTCGATAAGAAGACGCTGGAACAGGTGCCAGCGCAGTTCCGCCCGTCGACCGGGAAGTGGACCGGAATCGCCGCCCGCTCAACGGTTTTCGTTTACAACAAGGATAAGATCGCGGCCGATCAGCTGCCCGCGTCGCTGCTCGACCTGGCGCAGCCGCAGTGGAAGGGCCGCTGGGGCGCCGGCGTTTCCGGTGCCGATTTCCAGGCCATCGTGGCGGCGCTGCTCGCGCTCAAGGGTGAGGACGCCACCAAGGCGTGGCTCGAGGGCATGAAGAACAACGCCACCGCATTCCCGAACAATGTCGCCACCATGAAGGCGGTCGACTCCGGTCAGCCCGACGGCGGCGTGATCTACCACTACTACTGGTACCGCGATCAGGCCAATACCAAGGAGAGCAGCAGCCACACCGCGCTGCACTACTTCAAGAACCAGGATCCGGGCGCGTTCGTCTCGGTTTCCGGTGGTGGCGTGCTGAAGTCGAGCAAGAAGCAGGAGTCGGCGCAGCGGTTCCTGGCGTTCATCACCGCCAAGACCGGACAGGAGATTCTGCGCGACGGCACCTCGTTGGAATACCCGGTCGCCAGTGATGTCGCGGCCAATCCGGCGCTGCCGTCGCTGGCCTCGCTGCAGGCCCCGGCCGTGGATCCGAGCAAGCTCGACGCCAAGAAGGTGACGGCGCTCATGACCGAGGCGGGTCTGCTCTAGTCATGGCCGTCCGGACCGCTGTCGCCGCACCCCGGGTCGGAAGACCGGGACCACTAGTCACGACGGTCGCGCTGCTGTTGGTGGCGGCGACATTCGTGCCGCTCGGCTACATCGTGTCCACCATCTACTCCACCGGCCTGCACGAGGCGGCGGAACTGGTGTTCCGTCCGAGAGTCGGTGATCTGCTGCGCAATACGGCCGGGCTGGTCATCGTCACGGTCCCGATCTGCGTGGTGCTCGGGGTCGGGCTGGCCTGGGTGGTGGAGCGGACGAGTGTGCCGGGTGCGGCATGGTGGGGGCCGGTTTTCGCGGCCCCACTCGCCGTGCCCGCGTTCGTGAACAGCTACGGCTGGGTCAGTGTCTTCCCGACCATGCACGGGCTGTGGGCGGGTGTGGTGATCTCCACCATGTCGTACTTCCCGCTGGTGTATCTGCCCGCGGCGGCCACCCTGCGCCGTCTCGATCCAGCCGTGGAGGAATCGGCGCGTGCGCTGGGTTCCGGGCCGGTCGCGGTATTCACCCGAATCGTTTTGCCGCAGTTGCGGTTGGCGATTCTCGGCGGCGGACTGCTCATCTCGCTGCATCTGCTGGCCGAATACGGCGCGTTCGTCATGATCCGATTCGATACGTTCACGACCGCGATCTTCGAGCAGTATCAATCCAGCTTCGCCGGGCCGGCGGGCAGCATGTTGGCCGGTGTGCTGGTGCTGTGCTGTCTGGTGCTGCTCGCGGCCGAGGCGGGGGCGCGCGGTAAGGCGCGTTACGCCAGGATCGGCAGCGGTGCACCGCGGGCCGCTGCCCGGGTTGCGTTGGGGTCCAGCACGATTCCGGTTCTGCTCACGTTGAGCGCGGTGGTCGCCGGTTCGATCGGGGTACCGCTGTGGACCATCGTGCGCTGGCTGCGCATCGGCGGTGCGCGGGTCTGGGACGTCACCGAGATCGGCACGGCGCTCGGGCAGACCATCGCGCTCGCGGCGATGGCCGCGCTGCTCACCACGCTGTGCGCGTTTCCGGTGGCCTGGATCGCGGTGCGCTCCACCTCGGCCTTCGCCCGAATCGTGGAGGGCGCCAACTACATTACGAGTTCACTGCCCGGCATTGTCATCGCGCTGGCCATGGTGACGGTCACCATCCGGTGGGCGCCGCCGCTCTATCAGACGGTGACCATGGTCGTGGCCGCCTACGTGTTGCTGTTCCTGCCGCGGGCACTGGTCAGCGTGCGGGCCGGATTGGCGCAGGTGCCGGTCGGACTGGAGGAAGTGTCGCGCTCGCTCGGCCAGTCGGGACCGGTCACCTTCCTGCGCGTCACGCTCCGGTTGACCGCGCCCGCCGCGGCCGCCGCCGCCGCGCTGGTATTCGTCGCGGTCGCGACCGAACTGACCGCGACATTGCTGTTGGCGCCCAGCGGAACTCGCACGCTGGCGATGCGATTCTGGTCGCTGTCGGGCGAATTGGACTATGCCGCCGCCGCACCCTATGCGCTCATCATGATCGTCGCGGCGGTGCCGGTGACGTATCTACTGTTCACCCAATCCAGGAAGGCGGCCGGGTTATGAGTCGGCTTGTCGTTGCGGACGTTTCGAAGACATTCGGCCAGCACCGAGTCCTCGGCGGGATCAGTCTCGAAGTGCCGAACGGTAGTTCGACGGCAGTTGTCGGCTCGTCCGGCTGCGGTAAGACCACGCTGCTGCGGGTGATCGCCGGATTCGAGGCACCGGATACGGGTTCGGTCGCGATCGGCACGGAAACCGTTACCCGCGAACGGTTTTCGGTACCGCCACAGCGACGCAATGTCGGTTACGTCGCGCAGGACGGTGCACTGTTTCCGCATCTGACCGTCGGCCAGAATATCGCCTACGGCCTGCGCAGCGGGTTCTGCGGGCTGCGCCGCGGCCGGAATCGGGTGAACGAACTGCTGGAAATGGTCTCGCTCGATCCGTCCTACGCGGACCGACGCCCACATCAGCTCTCCGGCGGCCAGCAACAACGCGTCGCACTCGCGCGTGCGCTTGCCCGCAAACCGCGGTTGATGCTGCTGGACGAGCCGTTCAGCGCACTCGATGCCGGATTGCGGGCCACTACCAGGCAGGCCGTGGCCGATACGCTGCGCGCGGCGGGGATGACGAGCATCCTGGTCACCCACGACCAAGAGGAGGCGCTCTGCTTCGCCGAACAGGTCGCCGTCATGCGCGAGGGGGTATTCACCCAGGTCGGCACGCCGGAAGAGGTCTACGCCGCGCCCACCGATCTGTTCACCGCCAAATTCCTCGGTGATTGTGTACTGCTCGACGCAGTGATCGACGGCGATGTGGCCAAATGCGCGCTGGGCCGGATTCCGGTGCAGAAGTCGGCGCCGACGGGACCGGCGACCATCATGATTCGTCCGGAACAGCTTGTGGCGCAGGCGGTTACGGATAGTGAACCGAAGAGCGGAATCGTGCGCGATGTGGAGTTCCGCGGGGCCGATGTGATGCTGACGATCGCACTGGACGGCGATGTCGATCCGGTGCGGGTGCGCCGTGCCAGCGTTGCGGCGCCGACCGCGGGCCAGCGTGTCCGCCTGGAGGTGCTCGGCAACGCCGTTGCCTTCGAAGCGGCCTGAACCACGGACACCCGGCCCGGCGGTGGCGTGTCACCGGGCCGGGCACCCGTGGTGGCGCACCGGTTATCGGAGCGAGCGGCGGGAATTGAACCCGCGTAAACGGCTTTGCAGACCGTTGCCTAAACCACTCAGCCACGCCCGCCTCGCCATGAATATTGCCGTCGCCATATCGAATTGCCCACGGTTGCGCTCAGTGTGATCCGAACCGATGGCACCGCGAACCTCGCCCACCGGTGCCGAACGCGACATTTGCGACGCTCACCGAATGGGAGAAGGTCCGGAGCGACGGCCGAACATGGAATGATCAAAGTCATGTCGCGGCCACGTCCACTTCCGCTTGATCCGATCGAGGAGGCCCATCGCCAATGGGTCGGCCACGGCTGGGGCGATGTCGCCGACGGAATGGCGGCGGTGACCTCATTGGTACGCGCCCAGCAAATCGTGATGGCTCGGGTGGACGAGGCCCTGAAACCAACTGGTCTGACATTCTCTCGATATGAACTCCTCATGCTGCTTGCTTTCAGCAAGACGGGTGCACTGCCCATGGCGAAGGCCAGTGCGCGACTTCAGGTGCACCCAACCAGCGTGACGAATACCGTCGATCGACTCGAGGCCGCGAAGCTCGTCGAGCGGGTGCCGCACCCCAGCGATCGACGCGCCACCCTGATCGAAATAACCTCCGCCGGAAGGGAATTGGTTGCCGAGGCGACCGAGGAACTCAACGCGAAGGTCTTCGCGATTCCCGGTCTTCCGCCGGATCGGCTACATACTCTGCTGCAGCTGCTCGCGGAATTCCGCCATGCCGCAGGCGACTTCGACACCGGCGACGAACCGGCCCGATGGTTGGCGCACGAGCAATAGCAAAACACCCGAACCGGTCGGTCTTTACACGATCCGGACGACTGCCCGGTAACGGTCTGGCATCCAACTAGCGAATTACCCGCCCCGTCGTCTTGGCAGCGAACCCGAAAGGGTCCACCATGGAGTCCATGGTGCTGGTCCTGGGGGTGTCGGCGGGCGCTGGTGGTGCTCGCGCGATGCTGACGCATTCCGATCAGCCCCATCTCCCTCCGATCGATCGATGCCAGGTGCCGCGTCGGGCGGGTGGTGGGGTCGAAGAACCGGTCTTCGAGGCGATCCGGCAGATGCGCGCGGCCGCCGACCGGCGCGACGAGCTGATCACCGGAACCGCCGTGACCTGCCGCTGCCCGCTGCACGCCGACGCGATCCGCACCACCGCGGGCCGCACCCGACTCACCATCGTCGACGAACCCTTGGCCCAGCTGCGCTACCTGCGCTTCACCGGCCGCCTACCCACCACCGGCACGGTAATCCTGTACGACCTCGGCAGTTCCGGCCTGACCATCACCCACGCCGACTGCCGCACCGACACCATCCTGTCCAGCAAACGCAGCACCGTACTCGGCGGCGACGGCTACGACGCACTGCTGCGCTGGCAATTGGGCCGCGGCGGGGTACTCACCGACAAACTGTCCAGCCGCAGGCACCGCGAAGAACTCAGCAGCGCCAGGGTAATCACCGCCATGGATACCAGTTCCGGCGAGCGTGCCGTGATCACCCGCAGCGATCTCGCCGAACTGTGCGCCGCGGGCATCCACCATTCCGCTTCATTCGTTCGCCAACTGATCGAGGAAACCGGCGTCCAACCGGAAGCCCTGATTTTGCTCGGCGGTTGCACCCGCAACCCGGATATCCGCGCCGAATTATCCGAAATGATCGAACTCCCGGTGATCTACGACGAGGAGCCCGAATACGTTTCGGCCCGCGGTGCGGTATTGCTCGCCGCCGAACGTCCCAACGGTGATGTGCGCATGGCTCGCTTGCGCAGCGGAGCACTGACCGGCTCATTGGTGCCGACCACCACCGGTCGACGCAAACTCATTGCCGCCGTTGCGGTTACGATCGCATTGGGCGCGACCATCGCCGGACTGCTCGCCATGAACCACAGCGCCGCCCAGCCACCTGGTGGCGTCAACACGCCGACTCCGATCGAAGTCGCGGGAATCCCGGCCAAGTCCTTCAACTGAACCGTATATCGTCGGCCTTACGACGAGGCAGGCGTAGGGAGTTATCGGTGGCGTTCGTTTCCTGGCATATGTTCAAAACCTGTGCCGCAGTTCTGAAATCGCGACCCGCATTGGCGTTGTTCCCGGTGCTGGCAGGTTGTGCATGCCTTGCGGTCGCGTTGTCGGTCGTTGTGCCCCTGGCGACAATGGATGCGTCGGTCACCTCGTTCAACGCCGCCTATTTCATCTGTACCATTGCATTTCTCGTGCTGGTTGGCGCCGTAGCAATTCTCTAAAGGCCCGACGATGCCCGTCGAGGAGTCGGCAAGGGGTCCGAATACACCTTTGCCCGACCGAGATTCACTCGGCCGGGCACGGTGCTTGCAGGCGTCAGTGGTTGGTGAACTTCGCCGGACGCTTTTCGACGAAGGCGCTCATACCTTCCTTCTGATCATCGATCGCGAACAGCGAGTGGAACACTCGGCGTTCGAAGCGCAGCCCCTCGGCGAGGGTCGTTTCGAAGGACCGGTTCACCGCTTCCTTGGCGATCATGGTGACCGGCAGTGACATCGAGGCGATGGTTTCGGCGACCTCGAGCGCGGTGTCGAGCAGTTCGGCGGCGGGCACGATACGAGACACGAGACCGGCGCGCTCGGCCTCCTCGGCATCCATATTGCGGCCGGTGAGGACCAGATCCATGGCCTTGGCCTTGCCGATGGCGCGGGTCAGGCGCTGCGAGCCGCCGATGCCGGGAATGACGCCGAGCTTGATTTCCGGCTGACCGAATTTCGCATTGTCGGCAGCGAGCAGAATGTCGCAGATCATGGCCAGCTCACAGCCACCGCCCAGGGCGTAACCGGCGACGGCGGCGATGGTGGGCTTGCGGAACTGCGCCAGCCGGTCCCAGCGGGCGAAGTAGTCGTTCATGAACATATCCATGTACGACTTGGGCTGCATCTCCTTGATATCGGCACCGGCCGCGAAGGCCCGCTCCGAACCGGTGATGACGATGGCACCGACCGCGTCATCGTGCTCGAGTTCGTCGAGCGCGGCGATGACATCGTCGAGGACCTGAGCGTTCAGCGCATTCAGCGCCTTCGGGCGGTTCAGCGTGATCCAGCCGACCCGTCCCTTGCGCTCCAGCAGAATCGTCTCGAAGTCGGGCCCACCCGTCACCTGGCCACCACCCCCCATGGAATCGCTTCGCGATGCGGTCATCTCAGACACCCTCTTGGTCAGAACGGCTACGGATATCGGTGACGATAGCGGAGAAGTCCTTGCCCGCCTCCGTCTGGTTGAACCGGGTGTAGATCTCGGCGGCGAGCAGCCCGAGTCGGCCGTCGACGTCGTTATCGCGCAGGGCGTTCGCGGCCAGGCCGAGGTCCTTGGTCATCAATGCCGTGGCGAAACCGGGCTGGTAGTCGTTGTTGGCCGGGCTGGTCGGCACGGGTCCGGGGACCGGACAGTAGCTGGTCAGCGCCCAGCTCTGACCGGATGCGGTCGAGACCACATCGAAGAACGACTGGTGGCTCAGGCCCAGTTTCTCGCCGAGTACCAGGGCCTCGGACAGGCCGATCATCGAGATGCCGAGCAGCATGTTGTTGCAGATCTTCGCGGCCTGGCCGACGCCGGAGCCACCGCAGTGCACCACCTTGCCGCCCATCACCTGGAGCACCTCGAGCGCATCGGCGAAGTCGGCGGCGTCGCCGCCCACCATGAAGGTCAGCGTGCCCGCGGCAGCACCCGCGACACCACCGGAGACCGGGGCGTCCAGTGCGCGATGGCCCGCATCGATGGCGCGGGCCGCGGCCGCCTTGGCATCGGCGACATCGATGGTGGAGCAGTCGATGAACAGCGTGCCCGGATTCGCGGCGGGGAGCAGGTCGGCGTAGACGTCGAGGACCAGCTTGCCATTGGGCAGCATGGTGATCACGACATCGCGGCCCGCGGCGGCCGTGGCGGCCGAATCCACCACCGTGGCACCGTCTTTGCGTGCCTGCTCCTGTGCGGCGGGAACCGGATCGAAGGCCAGCACGTCATATCCGGCCTCGACCAAGTTCGCGGCCATCGGCCCGCCCATATGGCCGAGGCCGAGGAAACCGATCTTCTTCGTCATTCGCTTGCCTCCAAACCCAGTTCCTTATCGCCCAATTCGACGAAGTACGCGTCGACCTGTTCCGCGGTGACATCGGCCAGCATCGCGGGCGACCACTGCGGGTTGCGGTCCTTATCGATCACCTGCGCGCGGATGCCTTCGACCAGATCGTGCGAGCCCAACGCGGCGATGGACACGCGATACTCCTCGTCGAGCACCTCCTCGAGACTCTGCGCGACCCGGGCCGCGCGCAGCGAGCGCAACGTGACCTTCAGTGCCACAGGCGATTTCGCGAGCAGCTCGGTCGCGGCCTTGGCGGCCTCCGGCGAACCGTGCGCCCGCAGCCGATCGACGATCTCCTCGACGGTATCGGCGCGGTAGCAGGCATCGATCCAGTCCTGCTGGGCGAGGATTTCGGACTCCGGTGCGTCCGTGGCGAATTTGGCGATGGCGATCTCGGCGGTCTCGGTCCGCAGCGTTTCCAGCAGTGCCGGAATATGTTCCGAGGCCACGTAGTAATCGGCGAAACCCGCGGCAATGGCGTCACCGGCATTCATCCGCGCGGTGGTCAGTGCGACGTGCGTACCGATTTCGCCCGGCGTACGAGCGAGCAGGTAGGTGCCACCGACATCCGGTATGAAGCCGATGCCGACTTCCGGCATACCGATCTTGGAGCGCTCGGTGACGATCCGATGGCTGCCGTGGCCGGAAAGCCCGACGCCGCCACCCATCACGATGCCGTCCATGACCACGACATACGGCTTCGGATAGCGGCCGATCAGGGCGTTCAGAATGTACTCGTCGCGCCAGAAGTCGCCGGTGACCGAATCCGCGTTGGCGGCAGAACGACCACGCAACGCGACCGCGTCGTTGTGGATGGCGACGATATCGCCGCCCGCACAGAGCCCACGCTCGCCCGCGCCGGTGACGACGACGGTGCGCACCTCGTCGTCATCCGCCCACACCCGCAGTGCGGCGGAAATGGCGAGGACCATCGGATGATTCAGCGCATTGATCGCCTTGGGCCGGTTCAGCGTGATCAGACCGAGTCCGTCCCGCTTGTCGATGAGAACTTCGGATTCCGTCATGCTGCTCCTACCACCGAGCGGGCGACGACCACCCGCATGATTTCGTTGGTGCCCTCCAGAATCTGGTGCACCCGCAGATCGCGGACGATCTTCTCCACGCCGTATTCGGCCAGGTATCCGTAACCACCGTGCAGCTGCAGCGCCTTGTTCGCGACCTCGAATCCGGCGTCGGTCGTGAATCGCTTTGCCATGGCACATAATTCGACTTTGTCGTCGGCATCCGCATCCAGTGCCGCCGCGGCCCGCCACAGCAGGGTCCGCGCCGCCTCCAGCGCGGTACGCATATCCGCGAGCTGGAATTGCAACGCCGGGTTGTCCAGCAGACGGCTGTTGAACGCCTTGCGCTGGGCCAGGTACGCCACCGATTTCTCCAGCGCCGCCTGGCCGCCGCCCAATGAACAGGCGGCGATATTGAGCCGACCGCCATTGAGCCCGTTCATGGCGATGCGGAAGCCATTGCCCTCGCCGCCGAGCATATTGGCGGCGGGCACCCTGACGTTGTCCAGCATCACCTGACGAGTGGGCTGGGCATTCCACCCCATCTTCTTCTCATTGGCGCCGAAGGAAATTCCCGGAGTGCCGGCCGGAACGATGAATGCCGAAATCCCACGTGCACCCGCATCGCCGGTACGCGCCATGATGACGTACACATCGGTGCTACCCGCACCGGAGATGAATTGCTTTACCCCGGTGAGCAGGTAGTCGTCACCGTCGCGAACGGCCTTGGTACTCAAGGCCGCCGCATCCGATCCGACGCCGGGCTCGGTGAGCGCATAGCTGCCGAGCCATTCCATCGAGGTCAGCCGGGGCAGCCAATGGCTGCGCTGCTCGGCATTGCCGTAGTTGTCGATCATCCACGAAACCATGTTGTGGATGGAGATATACGCCGCGATGGCGGGGCAGCCGGTGGCCAGCTGTTCGAAGATGCGCACGGCATCGAGCCTGCGCAGTCCGGAGCCGCCGACATCCTCGCCGATATAGATACCGCCCATGCCGAGCGAACCCGCCTTGCGCAGCACATCCACTGGAAAGTGCTTCTGCTCATCCCATTCCAGGGCGTTCGGGGCGAGGTATTCGTCGGCGAAGTCGCGCGCCATTTCGGCAATGGCGCGCTCGTCGTCATTCAGTGCGAACACGATCGTCGACCTCCCGTCGGTGAGCTGCTCAGTCCATCGTCGGAATGACGAAGTGGTCGGCCGCGGAGCGACCGGAGAACACAGCGTCCTTTACACCGCCGGGCCAGCGCTGGGTGACGGTCTTGGTCTTGGTGTAGAAGCGAATCGAATCCGGGCCGTGCTGGTTCAGGTCGCCGAATCCGGAACGCTTCCAACCACCGAAGGTGTGGTACGCGATCGGCACCGGAATCGGCACATTGATGCCGACCATGCCGACCTGCACGCGGGCGGCGAAATCCCGTGCGGTATCGCCGTCGCGGGTGAAGATCGCGACGCCGTTGCCGTATTCGTGCTCGTTGGGCAGCGCGAGCGCGGCGTCGTAGTTGTCGGCCCGCACGATGGACAGCACCGGGCCGAAGATCTCTTCCCGGTAGATCCGCATTTCCGGGGTGACGTTGTCGAAAAGCGTCGCGCCGGTGAAATAGCCGCCTTCGCCGCCGGCGACCGCGAGGCCTCGGCCGTCGATGACCAGCTCGGCACCCTCGTCGACGCCGATCTGGACGTAGTTCTCGACTCGGCCGAGCGCGTCCTTGGTGACCAGCGGGCCGAAATCGGCACCGGCATCGTCGGAGCGTCCGACATTCAGCTTGCCGATGCGCTCGATCAGCTTCTCGCGCAGCCGATCCGCGGTCTCCTGGCCGACCGGGACGGCGACCGAGATGGCCATACAGCGCTCGCCCGCCGAGCCGTAGCCCGCGCCGATGAGCTGGTCGGCGACATCGTCGAGGTCGGCGTCCGGCATCACGATCGCATGATTCTTGGCGCCGCCGAAGCATTGCGCACGTTTGCCATTCGCGGTCGCGGTCTCGTAGATGTACTGCGCGATCGGGGTGGAGCCGACGAAGCCGACGGCCTTGACGGTCGGCGAATGCAGGATCGCGTCGACGGCTTCCTTATCGCCGTTGACCACGTTGAATACGCCAGCGGGCAGACCTGCCTGGAGGAACAACTCGGCCAGCCGCAACGGCACCGAGGGATCACGCTCGGATGGCTTGAGCACGAAGGCATTTCCGCAGGCCAGCGCCGGGCCGGCCTTCCACAGCGGGATCATGGCCGGGAAGTTGAACGGGGTGATGCCCGCGACCACGCCGAGCGGCTGGCGCATGGAGTAGACGTCGATGCCGGTGCCCGCGCTCTCGGTGTACTCACCCTTGAGCAGATGCGGAATACCCGCCGCGAATTCGATGACCTCGATTCCGCGCTGGATATCCCCCTTGGCGTCGGCGATGGTCTTGCCGTGCTCGGCGGACAGCAGTGCCGCAAGGGAATCCATCTCGTCCTGCACGAGCGTCAGGAACTTCATCAGCACCCTGGCCCGCTTCTGCGGGTTGAACGCGGCCCACACCCGCTGCGCCTCGGCCGCATTCGCGATGACGGCATCGACCTCGGCTCGACTCGCCAGCGGCACCCGCGCCTGCACCTGGCCGGTATTCGGGTCGAAGACATCGCCGAAGTTGCCCGAGGCCCCGGCGACATGCCGTCCGCCTATGAAGTGAGTGAGTTCGCGAACCATGCCAGTCCTGTTCTCGTAGTCGACGCAATCTACGGTCATCCTATAGTTGGATGTCCAAGTAAATATAGGCACTGTGATTCATCCCACGGCAACCCTCGAGCAATCCGCCGCGCGAGCGGCAGGTCAGACAGAGGGCTTCGAGGAGCGGGTGAGCACTAGTGCGCCGACGGCGAGTACTACCGCGCCACCGATCACGATCGCGACCATTACTCCGACTTCGCCATCGAACCGAGTGGCGACCGCCATGCCGACGGCGAGCGCGACCGTCACGCTGCCGCCGATCACCAGGACCGTCGAACGTTGCGTCGCATACAGGACAAAACAAACAACGGCTACCAGCGCGGCCGGCACGAACCCCCAATGCCCCGGACTGGTGTCGGCGGTCACCGCACCCGCGTCCGCGATGAGGATCGCAATGACATACCCCGACCAGTTCTCGACGAGCAAGCCGAACCTGGTGAGCGCGAACCAGATCCCGCCGAGGGCGAGCAGGCCGAGGCCGACCCAGACCTCGTCGACATCGAAGACCTCGTCGAGCAACACCAGGACCAGAACAACGCTGTACCAGGCCGCGGCGAAGATGCCGATGACCGACGGCAAGGCCGCGTAACCGAGCACGGCCACCACAAGACCCGCGCTGCATGCGCAGACCAAGGCATTGTCGGAGTCGCCGCCTTCGAAGACCGAGCCCACCGTCACGGCCACCGATACGGATGCGAGCGCGAAGAGCGCCGTGGCGAGCCGCGAGCGGGATGCGCGCGCAACCGTTGTGCGCGTGAATAATCCGGCGGTGCCACCGGCCAGCGCGATCCCGCCGAGTGCGAGACCGACGGATACCAGCCCGAAGATGACGATGCGGCCGGTCCGCTGCAGGTCATCCCAGGAAGACGCGACCAGTAGGGCGAGCGCGCCCAACATCGAACCGGCGCCGATATAGGCGGCGATCTCGGCGAACAGCCTGCCCGGCGACTCGTGCTTCGTCCGCTCCGCCGCCAGTGCCTTCGCAACCGCCGCGCGCTGGACTTCGGTCAATACACCTTCGTCGACCAGCCGCCGCAAGGCCGCCCCCGACCGATCGTGGATCCCCATGTATCGAGTATGGCCGCTACATCGACAGTTGTTGACTGCTCCATACCGATCCTTGGCTCGGGGTGCGATCCTGCCAGTGGAAATGTTCGCTATCCGGCAGCTGCCTCCATCGGAACTCGAGCCTGGGTGGATGTCGCGGGTTGCGGTCACGGTGAGCGGAATCCCTGGGCAACCGTTCGGCCACCGATGTGGGCGCGTTCATCTGGCGCAGTGACAGCCATCACCGTAGAATTAGTTTGACGTCCTAGTATCGGGCGCCAAACAGGATCTCCCCCGGAGGACCCCGTGGCCGACAGCACCGCGCTCCACACTCCCATCCATCCCGTCCGATTCGTGACCTCGGCCGCGCTCTTCGACGGGCATGATGCGGCGATCAACATCATGCGGAGAATCCTGCAGGCGCAGGGCGCCGAGGTCATTCACCTCGGACACAATCGCGCGGTCAGCGAGGTTGTGGACGCGGTGCTCACCGAGGATGCCCAGGGTGTCGCGGTGAGTTCGTATCAGGGCGGACATGTCGAGTATTTCGAATATCTCGCCGACGCACTGAAGAAGGCCGGTGCCGACCATGTCCGGATCTTCGGCGGTGGCGGCGGGGTGATCGTCGCCGAGGAGATCGCGCGCCTCGCCGAATCCGGGGTGACCATCTTCTCCCCCGAAGACGGCCAGCGACTCGGTCTGCCCGGCATGATCAATCAGCTCATCCGCACCTGCGATGTCGATCTCGCCGCCGAGCCACCGGTGCTGGACGCCGTACTCGCCGGTGAGCGGGCCGCGCTCGCCCGCACGATCACCTGCCTGCAGCAGGACACGCTGCCGGAGTCCGATCGGCGGACCCTGGTATCGGCCGCCGCCGCGCGCAGGGTGCCGGTGCTCGGCATCACCGGCACGGGCGGCTCCGGAAAGTCCTCGCTCACTGATGAATTGGTGCGTCGCCTGCGCTCGGATCAGCAGGACAAGTTGCGCGTCGCGATTCTCGCGGTCGATCCGACCCGGCGCCGCGGCGGCGGTGCACTGCTCGGCGACCGCATCCGGATGAACGCCCTCGACGGCGACCACATCTTCTTCCGCTCACTGGCCACCCGCGGCGGCCACGAATTGCCGCAGAATATCGACGCCATCGTGACCGCCTGCAAGGCAGCGGGATACGACCTGGTCATCCTGGAAACCCCGGGCATCGGCCAAGGCGATGCCGCGGTCACCGATCACGTCGACGTGTCGATGTATGTGATGACACCGGAATTCGGCGCGGCCTCCCAGCTCGAGAAGATCGACATGCTGGACTACGCGGATGTGGTGGCGATCAATAAGTTCGAGCGCCGCGGCGCGGAGGATGCCCTGCGTGATGTCTCGCGGCAGCTGATTCGCAATCGCGAGGAGTTCAGCCGATCGCCCGAGGAGATGCCGGTATTCGGCACCAGCGCGGCCACGTTCAACGATGACGGGGTGACCGCGCTCTACCAGCACCTCACCGGATTGCTCGCCGAGCGTGGCCTGCACATGGAGCCCGGTGTCCTTCCGACGGTGGATACCCGCTCCTCCACCAGGTTCGCGCAGATCATCCCGCCCGCCAGGGTGCGCTATCTCGCCGAAATCGCCGAGACGGTCCGCGACTATCACGCCGATACCGCGTCGCAAATTGTTGCGGCCCAACGCCTACAGCGGCTCGAACAGGTGGCTGCCGAGCTGCCCGATGACGTCGCGGTGGCCGAGCTCACCGACAAGGCCCGCGACGCACTGCATGCCGACAACGCCGAACTGCTCGCGGGTTGGCCCGAACTGGCCGAATCCTATCGGGGCGAAGAGCAGGTGGTTCGCGTTCGTGATCGCGAGATCCATACCCCGCTGCGCCGGGAGACGCTGTCCGGCAATTCCATTCCGCGTGTCGCACTGCCGCGCTTCACCGATCACGGTGAGCTGCTTCGATTCCTGCGCTCGGAGAATCTGCCCGGACGGTTCCCGTTCACCGCGGGCGTCTTCGCGTTCAAGCGCGATAACGAGGATCCGGCGCGGATGTTCGCCGGTCAGGGCGATCCGTTCCGCACCAACCGGCGCTTCAAGGTGCTCAGCGAACATGCCGAAGCGACAAGGCTTTCCACTGCCTTCGATTCGGTGACGCTCTACGGTCACGATCCTGCCGAACGTCCGGATATCTACGGCAAGGTCGGCACCTCCGGTGTCTCGATCGCCTCCCTCGACGATATGAAGGCGCTCTACGACGGCTTCGACCTGACCGCGCCGACCACCTCGGTATCGATGACCATCAACGGCCCGGCTCCCACCATCCTGGCCTATTTCCTCAACACCGCCATCGACCAGGCGCTGGAACGCTTCTGCGCCGCCGAGGGCCGCGAGCCTACCGCCGAGGAGGCTACCGACATCACAGCGCGCACCCTGGCGACAGTGCGCGGCACCGTTCAGGCCGACATCCTCAAGGAGGATCAGGGCCAGAATACCTGCATCTTCTCCACCGAATTCAGCCTGCGCATGATGGCCGATATCCAGGAATGGTTCGTGCGCAACGGCGTTCGCAACTTCTACTCGGTCTCGATCTCCGGCTATCACATCGCCGAGGCCGGTGCGAATCCGATCAGTCAGCTGGCCTTCACCCTCGCCAACGGATTCACCTATGTCGAGGCATATCTCGCGCGCGGCATGCGGATCGACGACTTCGCACCGAACCTGTCGTTCTTCTTCTCCAACGGCATGGATCCGGAATATTCGGTCATCGGCCGGGTGGCGCGGCGGATCTGGGCCGTTGCCATGCGAGATCGCTACGGCGCCAACGAGCGTTCGCAGAAATTGAAGTACCACGTGCAGACCTCGGGCCGGTCGCTGCACGCACAGGAGATGAGCTTCAACGACATTCGCACCACCCTGCAGGCGCTCATCGCCATCTACGACAACTGCAACAGCCTGCACACCAACGCCTATGACGAGGCGGTGACCACGCCCACCGAGGAATCGGTGCGGCGCGCGCTGGCCATCCAGCTCATCATCAACCGCGAGTGGGGCATCGCGATGAACGAAAACCCGCTCCAGGGCAGCTTTCTCATCGATGAACTCACCGACCTCGTGGAGGAGGCCGTGCTCGCCGAATTCGATCGCATCAGCGAGCGCGGCGGGGTGCTCGGCGCCATGGAGACCGGCTATCAGCGCGGCAAGATCCAAGACGAATCCATGCGCTACGAGCACCGCAAACACGATGGCTCGCTGCCGATCATCGGCGTCAATACCTTCCGCAACCCACACGGCGAGCCGCATCAGGTCATCGAATTGGCGCGCGGCACCGAGGCCGAGAAGCAGTCCCAGTTGCGGCGCGTGCGCCAATTCCAGAACGACCACCGCGATGCCGCACATGCCGCCCTCGCCCGCTTGGACGCGGTGGCCCGCACCGACGACAACATCTTCGAGGTGCTGATGGACGCCGCACGGGTCTGCACTCTGCAGCAGATCACCGACACCTTCTTCACCGTCGGCGGCCAGTACCGGCGCAACGTGTGAAATAGGCTGGGCCGTCAGAAGATTCGCACCTCCGGAATGGCATCCATCTGACGTGCCCACTCCGGGTACTTCGCCAGCTTCGCCTCGTGCAGCGCCATGATCTTGTCGCGCAGTTCGGAATCCGGCTCATCCGAGACGTCGGGTCCGATGGCGATCTTCTGGAAGTGCGGGATGATCTGCGGATCACCGGCCAGGTGGACCGGATCGTGCAGATAGCGCTCCATCGCCGCCAGATCTTCGATGCCGACGCAATAGGCGTGGGTCAGCCCTTCGCTCGTATCGCCGAGATTTTGGCCGACGGTCGCAAAGGACACCGATTCGACCGATGCGGTGCGCTTCATCAGCGCTAGCACCTCGGCCTTCTGTGCCTCGGTCGTCTCCTCGCGGAAGCCGAAGCGCAGCAGATGAACGATCATGGAAACCTCCCTGAATTGAACCTGTTAGTTCAATCTAAATAACTGACTGGTAGATGCACAAGAGTGAACCCATGAGTTCAGTCGAAGTCACTGAGGCGCTAATATGCGGGGGTGACGGGTACGACGACGGCGCGCGGCCGCATCGATAAACGGCAGGCGATCCTGGACGTCGCCTTCACCGTCTTCGCGCGCCGCGGCTACGACAAGGCCTGTGTGCAGGAGATCGCGGATGAGGCGGGTGTCGCCAAACCGACGGTCTACAACCACCTCAATGACAAGCAGACCCTCTTCCGGCACGCCGTGCTGGCCGCCGCCGATGCCGTGGCCGCCGAAACCCTCGCGATCATCGATCGCCTGCGCGCGCCCGCCGACGATCTGCCCGCCGCCCTCACCGCAACGGCGCGCGCACTGCTCGCGGAATGCTCCGGCGCGCGCGCCCGCTCATTGCGGGCACTGACCTACGCGCAGCTCGCGACCTTCCCAGACCTCGCCGACGCCGTGCTGGAGCGCACCTCGCGGCACATCGCCGAGGCGCTGGCCGATCGGCTTGCGCGACTCACCCTGTCGGGTCGGCTGCGGACCGATGATCCGGCGCAGGCCGCCGAACAGCTGCTCGCCCTGCTCACCGCGCCGCTCGAGGCGCGATCCCAGCTCGGCACCCGCGAGGTGAACGACGCCGAGCTGAGCGATATCGCCGATGCGGCGGTGCGGACGTTCCTGTCCGCATACGGTTCCCGCTGAATCCGAACGCGCCCGCCCACGTGCATGTGACAATCGCGAGGTCAGGGCCTTCGGCGTGGTAGGGACAGCGGACATGGATCTCTCGGATATCCGGATCATCGATGCGCACATTCATCAGTGGGATCCGTTCCGGACGCCGCGCGAATTCAGCCAGACCGCGAAATTGCTCCGGATGCTGCCCATTCCGATCGATCTGGCCAAGCGGGTGGCACCACGGCGGGACCGAGAATTCGTCGGGGATCCGACCGCCTATACGAATCCATATCTGCCCACGAATTACCGTGCGGATGCCGATGGCGTCCCGGTCGAATCGATCGTCCATATCGAGGTCGGGTGGACTGGGACGGGGCCTCTGGCCAGAGCCGATGAGACCAAATGGGTGGCCGGGCTGCCATTCGGCGGCGACAATCCGGCACTCGGCGCGATCATCGGGAGTGCCGATCCGGCGGCACCGGAGTTCGCGATGCTGCTCGATGCGCATATGTCCGCATCGCCGCTGCTGCGCGGCATTCGAGCGCACGTCGCGCACCATCCCGATCCGGATGTCCGGCCGTATACCGAGCACGCGGGCGCGCTCGGCACCAAGGAATTCCTGAACGGCTTCGCGGCATTGGCCGAGCGCGGGCTGTCTTTCGAGGCGTGGGTGTACTCGCATGCACTACCCGATGTGACGGCACTGGCCCAACGCTATCCGGAAGTCCCGATTGTGCTCGACCACCTAGCCACACCCGCAGGGATTTTCGGCCCGGTCGGCAAGCGCACCGGAACGAATCCGAGTCTGCGTCGGGAACTTTTCATCCGCTGGCGCGACAGTCTCACCGCGCTCGCCGAAAACCCCAATGTGGTGGCGAAAGTCAGTGGCTTGATGATGCCGATCCTCGGTCACCCAGTGCCGCCAGGTGGCACGTCGACACCGATTCCGATGCTGCTGGATCGAATTCGCCCGCTCGTCGAGCACGCTTTCGATGTCTTCGGCGCGGACCGGCTGCTGTGGGGCTCCAATTTTCCGGTGGACAAACCGGTTACGACCATCGCCGACAGCGCCGAGGTCATCGCCACCGCGATAATCGAGCACGGCGGCGGCCATAAAGAGTTGGAGCAGATCTTCCGTACCAACGCCCAACGTACCTACCGAATCGAATCCTGAACCAGGTCGCCCGGCGCAGTGGGCACTTCGCTCAGGCGATGAAGGCTGCGGCGATTTCGCGGGTCAGGGTGTCGCGAGCGGTGGCAAGGGATGGGCCGTACCAGGTGAGGCTGCGGCCTTCGACCAAGGCGACCGGCAAGCCCGGGAAGGCATCGGGGCCATCGGATCTGGTGAATACGTACGGTTCGTCGGGGAGCAGGACGAGCTCGACATCGCGAGTCAACTCGTCCTCGGAGACGTGTGGATAGCGCTCGGCGCGGTCGGCGTGCACGAGCCGCAGACCGAGGCGCGCCGCCAGGTCACCGGTGAAGGTGTTGTGCCCGACCACCATCCAAGGATTGCGCCAGATCGGGATTACCACATTGCGCGGCGATGCGGGAGACGGTGCAGCCCAGGCTATTTCGGCCTCGATGAGCCAAGCCGGCACCGAACCGTCCAGCGCCTCGGTGAAAAGTCGGCGCAGCGAGGCGAAGCCGTCCGCCAACGTTTCGATGCTGGTGACCCACACCGGGATCCCCGCATCCCGCAACCGCTCCACATCGATGCGGCGATTCTCTTCCTGATTGCACAGCACCAGATCCGGTGCTAGCTCGATGATTCGGCGCACATTCGGATTCTTGGTGCCACGAACCCGCTCAAGGTCCAGGTCTGCGGGATGGGTGCACCAATCCGTCGCCGCGACAAGGACTTCGGGGCGACTCACCGCGACGGCCTCGGTCAGCGAAGGCACCAGCGACACCACCCGACGCACCGGGCGGTCGATGGGCACGGAGGCGCCCAGATCGTCGGTCATGACAGAACCGCCTCGGCCGCGGCGGCAATCGGGTCGTCCAGCGCCCAGGCCCGCACGGCCACTTCGATGCTGGCGGGCTCGTCATCCTCGAGCACCAGGTCGATGAGCAGATCGAGCCGATCGTGCGGATCGAGGTCGGCGGCTTCGATCTCGCGCGGGTACTCCGTAGTGTGTATCTCCTCGAAGTTGGCGAGCAGCGCGGTTTTGTAGCCGGGCATGTCGGAAAAGTGGTGGTAGCAGGAGCGGGTGCCGAGTCCGGTCGCCGTAACCGGTTCGTCGATCGTGCGTCCGATCGGCCGGACCGTGCCGCGCATCATCAGCGATCCATGCCTTCGTAGAGTGCGCGGATATCGCGCATTCCGGCCGCGGCCATCGGTTCGTCCTCGGCGCTCATGCGCAGTGCGCGGCGGAGCAGGGTTGGGTCGAGGTCATCGATGGCGGGGCGGAATTCGAGCTTCGGCAGGTCGGGCAGTTGGCCGCGGTCGCCGTAGGGATCGTCGGAAACCGCTGGGGTCGCATCACGTTCGATACCGACAATGAGGGTGTCCAGATCGAGGCCGCGCAGGGTGAGGATTTCGCGGGGGCGCTCATCGAGACGTTCGGCCAGCAAATAACAGACCGCGGCCACATGTTTGCACGGCCAGCCGGGATCCGGACAGGTGCAGGAGAAGTCGAGATCCGCGGCCGTGGTCGGAAGCAGATGCTCGCCGAGACTCGTCGGCAATGCGCCGGAGGCGATTTCGGCCAGTACACCCGGCGTGGCCCGGATGGTCTCGATGAGCAGTTCGAGCTCCTCGTCGCGCAGTGGCCGAATGGCGAAAACCGAGGTGAACGGACGCGGCTGGCTCCCTTGCACTTCCGCGGTGACCGCACCAGGCTCGATCCGATAGCTCACGACCTGTCCGGCCCTGGCGTAGGTGCGGCCGCGGGCGAGCCGACCGGGTTCGGCCATCTGCTCGACCGCATCGATCAGGGCCTTACCCCACCAGGTGCGCCCGAATCCGCCACGGCGGCTGCGTGCCTCGACCCCGCCGCGTACCGGGCGGCGCTTGCCGTACTTGCTGTAGTCGTCGAAGGGACTCAATCGCCGACCGCCTCCGCGCCGAGGGCGAACAGCCGGTGCAGTTCGTCCGTGCTCAATTCGGTGATCCAGTTTTCGCCCGCACCGATGGCCAGATCGGCGAGTTGACGTTTACCGCTGATCATTTCGTCGATCTTCTCCTCGATGGTGTCGACGCAGATCAGTTTGCGCACCTGCACATTGCGCTGCTGACCGATTCGGTAGGCGCGGTCGGTGGCCTGGTTCTCGACCGCGGGATTCCACCAACGGTCCAGGTGCACGACATGGTTGGCGGCCGTCAGATTCAAGCCGGTGCCACCGGCCTTGAGCGATAGCAACATCAGCGGTGGGCCATCCGGTGTCCCGAACCGCTCGACCATGCTGTCGCGCTGCTTCTTCGGCACGCCACCGTGCAGGAACGGGATCGCCGCGCCGAAGCGCTCGGTCAGATAGGGCGTGATGAGATCGCCGAATTCGCGGAACTGGGTGAACAGCAATGCCTTCTCACCGTCGGCAAGTACCGCCTCGAGTACGTCCTCCACCAGGGCGAGCTTGCCGGAGCGGTGGCCGCCGCGGTGCAGCACGCCGGAACCGTCGCCGAGGAAATGCGCGGGATGGTTGCAGACCTGTTTGAGCCGGGTCAGCGCGCCGAGTACGGCGCCCTTGCGAGCCATGCCCTTCGCATCCTTCAGTTTGGCCATCATGTCGTCGACGACCGCCTGGTACAGCGCCGCCTGCTCGACGGTCAGATTGGCGCGCACCGTCATCTCCAGCTTCTCCGGCAGGTCGCTGATCACGGCGGGATCGGTTTTCACCCGCCGCAGCACGAACGGCTGCGTGACCGTGTGCAGTCGGCTGATGGCATTCTCGTCCCGATCACGTTCGATCGGCACGGCGAAGCGGGCACGGAAAGTCTGTGCGCTACCGAGCACCCTCGGCATCGTGAAGTCCAGAATCGAGCGCAATTCTTCGAGACGGTTCTCCACCGGAGTTCCGGTGAGTGCCAACCGATGCCGGGCAGGCAGTGCCCGTGCCGCCTTCGCCTGTCTGGTCCCCGCATTCTTGATGTGCTGCGCCTCGTCGAGCACCACCCGATCCCACTGCTGGCGTGCCAATTCGGCTGCGTCCCTCGCCAAGAGCGAGTATGTGGTGATCACCAGATCCGCAGCCGCGACGGCTTCGTCCAGTTCCGTGCCGGACTTGCGGCCGACACCGTGGTGCACCAATACCCGCAGATCAGGGGCGAACCGCGCCGCCTCGCGCTGCCAGTTGCCGACGACCGACATCGGGCACACGAGCAGCGTCGGCACAGCGCCGTCGGCTCCGGCGCCCTCGCGCTCGTGCACGAGCAGAGCCAGTACCTGCACGGTTTTACCCAGCCCCATGTCATCGGCCAGGATTCCGCCGACGCCGTAGCGGCTCATGGTGGCGAGCCAGGCCAACCCACGCTCCTGATACGGCCGCAACTGCGCCTTCAGCCCGACCGGCGCGGTCACCGGTACCGGCTCTCGGGTCCGGTCCAAAAGGTCTGCGGCCCAGCCGGTTGCGCTGACCTCGGTGATCGGAACCTTCTCGACATGTCCGGTAACGAGTTCGCCGACCAGATCGGCGAAGGTGATTTCGCTGTCGTCGAGATGAGCGGCGACGTAGCGGGCGGCGGCGGCCAGCACCTTGTGGTCGGCCTGCACCCATTCGCCGCGCAACTGCACCAGATCCGATTTCGAGCGGACCAACCGTGCCATTTCGGCCTTGGTCAGTACGGTATCGCCGAGGGCGAGTTCCCAACGGTAGGAGACGAGTCCGCGCATGCCCACCGTGCTCTCGGCGGCGGGTACGGCGCTCTCCACGCGTAGCCGCATGGTCGGGGCGCTGATATTCCAGGCTCGCGGCAGCAGCAACCGCACCCCGGCCGCCTGTAGGGCGTGCGCGCCGTGTTCCACCAGATCCGCGACCACCTCGGTCGGCAGCAGCAGATCCATCGACTGCGGATCGTTCGGCAGGTCGCGCAGGCGCGGATACGCCCGCGTCGCCTCCCCCAACTTCTCGATCGCGGTGCGGACCAGCACCGGATCACCCAGCAGCGGAACCGGATTCGGTGCTTCACCAGCGGCACGCAGACAGACCTGCAGGCGCCACAGCGCCACCACGTCATCGACATCGGTATCGGCCTCGCCGAGTGCGATATCACCCTCGGGCTCCAGCAGCCGCAGCACCAACTCGGGCTCGTCCCCGGTCAGACTCGCCCGCCAGCGTTCCAACACCTCGGCCAGCTGATGGCTGCCGCCATCCAGGGCGACGTCATCGATGAGTGCGGCCACCAGCGGATGCGCGGACGGCGGTGGATCCAGCAACTCCCGGACGATCGGATCGGCGAGTTCGGTGACCATATCCTCGAGCAGCATCCCCGGCTTCCCCGCGACGCGCAGCGCGGGCGGCATGGCCACCGCCAATTCCGCCAGCCAGGCCCGCTGCCGCTCACCACCGACCAACCGCCAGCGCACCCACCACTGCCCGTCGTCGCGGCGCAGTTCGGGCGCCACCCGTCCGGCCCGCACCCACCGCTCGATACCGTGCGCCACATGCGCGAGAAACCGCAGATCCCCCGAAACGGTGTCGACCGGCAGCCGCTGTCGCAGTGCGACCGCGGCCGCCGCGGGCACCATCGCATGCGCCCTGACCTGCTCGGTCTCCTCCTGCGACCCGCTGACCAGCACGTGCGCCCGATGCCGGAACTTCGACGCCGCCAGCACCCCGCCCAACGGTTCGGGTAGCGCGACCGGGGCCTCCTGCCAGAGCAGCAAGCCCGATCCCGGCGACCACAGACCGTGCAGCATCACCCCATCCAATCAGGCGGGTCCGACAGCCGCTGCGGCCATCCTCGGCCAGTGATCGCGGGACGCTCAGTCGAGTTCGTAATCGAACCAGATGTGGTGCACACCGTCGGTGTCGACGGTGAGACCGCCGGTGCCGGTGATACCGGTCAGCTCACCGGTGCCGCTGGTCGGCACGATGGTGAAGAATTCGGCGGTGCGGTCGGTGCCCTGGGTGGTCGCCGAATGCGCGAAGTTGAAACTCCCCGTGCGATTGTGCAGTGCGCCTTCGAAGGACTCCATCGCGACATACGTCCCGGCGCCCGTCGCCTGGTCGAAAGCAGCGGTGAACAGGGTCGCGGACCGTCCGGTGATCTCGCCCGCGAACTCCTTCTCGATCTGCGCGATGCCGACCGGCAGCGCGGTGGTGATGGCCGGATCCGGCACGACATCGGTTGGGGTGAAGGAGGCGACGGCGAACGTGCCGATTGCTTTCATGCGGCGCAGCGTAACGATGGGTACCGACAACTACTCACGAGTTTTGGCGATGGGCGAGGACCTTGCGCACGACAAGACCCGCGACCAATGCCCAAAAGGCGGCACCGATGCCGAGGAACCCGACACCGGACGCGGCGATCAGGAAGGTGACAACACCCGCCTCGCGGTGCTGTTCGGATTTCAGGGCACCGGTGAGGGCGGCCGCGAGGGTGGCCAGCAGCGCAAGGCCCGCAACGGTTTCCAGCGTGCCCTTGGGCGCGGTGGCGATCAGGGTGACCAGTGCCGCCGAGCCGAGGGCGAGGATCAGATAGGCGCCACCCGTGGTGAAGGCCGCGATCCAGCGGCGCTTCGGATCCGGATGCGCGGGCGGGGCGGCCGAGAGCGCGGCGCTGATCGCGGCCAGATTGATGGCGTGCCCACCCGCCGGTGCGCCGAAAACGGTGCCGATACCCGTGACGGACATCGCAGCGCGCCAAGGGACTTGGTAATCGAAGGACTTCATCACGGCGGTGCCCGGAATGTTCTGGGACGCCATGGTGACGATGTAGAGCGGAATGGCGATACCGATCAGCGCCTGCCAGCTCCAATGCGGCACGGTCAGTTCGAGCGAGGGGCGCATCGCCGCGAGGTCGAGATGCTTGTGCTGTACCGCGATACTGATGGCCGCCCCTATCGCCGCGGTCGCGAAGGCCGCGATCACGGCCCAGCGCTTGGCGAAGCGCTGCAGCACCAGCCACACCACGATCACCGGGACCACCACCGCCGGACTGGCCTGCACGGCTTTCACCGGTGCGAGACACAGCGGCAGCAGCACGCCGGCGAGCATGGCCTGCGCGATCTCCACCGGAATCGCGGCCACCAGATTGCCGAGCCGCTGCCACAGTCCGGTGATCACGATCAGCACACCGGTAACCGCGAACGCCCCGACGGCCGCGGCCCAGCCACCGGCGACCGCGCCGGTGCTGGCGAGCAGTGCCGCACCCGGCGTCGACCAGGCCAGTGTGATCGGCATTCGGTACCGATAACTCAGCAGCAGCATCCCGACGGCCTGGGTGACGCAGAGCGCGAGCAGTCCCGACGCCGCCTGCGCCGAGGAGGCCCCGACCGCCGTCAAACCGCTCAGCACCACCGCGAATGAGCTGGTGAAACCGACCAGCGCGGTGACAACACCTGCCCCGACCGGCTGCGCGAGCCGCACCTCACTACGGACCGGTGCTGAAGTATCGACGAGCGTCGGGGAAAGCCTGGACATTTCTGGAATCCTCCCCGGTCATCAGTCCAGTTGTCACAGCCAGTCGCCGGAAACTGGACTGAATTGCGCAGCATCCAGCTATGGTGATCGCCGAACCCGCATCCATCCGAACGCGGATGTGCTATCTGATTCGGCGAGTACATCGGTAGCTCACCGGGTACGCCCACCATGATGTAGGACCTGTCCCCAGACATGGTGGCTCTTACTAATATGGCCTGAATACTCGGAGAGGCGGAACAGAGCTTTGTTGAGCACAGTACTGATCTCGGCGGATGAGCTTCGGGACGTATTGGCGGACAAGCGGGTTCATCTACTCGACGTGCGATGGGCACTCGGTGATCCGGACGGGCCACAGCATTATCTGGACGGACATATTCCGGGCGCGGTCTTCGTCGATCTGGAGACCGAACTGGCCGCGCCGCCGTCCCCAGCGCGCGGGCGGCATCCGCTGCCCGACCCCACGCAGCTCGAAAAGTGCGCGCGCAGTTGGGGTTTGCGCTCCGGTGATCCGGTGGTCGTCTACGACGCGACCGGCGGCATGGCGGCCGCACGGGCCTGGTGGCTGCTGCGCTGGGCCGGAATCGCGGATGTGCGGATTCTCGACGGCGGTCTGCCCGCGTGGACCAGTTCCGGCGGTGCGATCGCCACCGGCGAGGAGGCCGATCCCGAACTCGGTGATATCGAGGTGAATCCGGGTCAGCTGCCGGTCATCGATGCCGATGCGGCCGCCAAATGGTCCGGCATCCTGCTCGACGCGCGTGCGGGCGAGCGCTACCGCGGCGAGGTGGAGCCGGTCGATCCGCAGGCAGGCCACATTCCTGGCGCGATCAGCGCACCGACCACGGAGAACCTCGACTCCGACGGACGGTTCCGCAGTGTGGACGCTTTGCGCGATCGCTTCGCCGCATTCGGGTCCGAACCGGTCGCGGTCTACTGCGGATCCGGTGTGACCGCGGCACACCAGGTCGCCGCACTCGCTGCCGCGGGTATCGAGGCGGCCCTGTATCCGGGCTCGTGGTCGCAATGGTCGAACGACCCGAAACGCCCGGTCGCCACCGGGGCATAGCCGCGCTACGGGCACGAGCGGGCAATATCGTGCAGCACGGCACTGTCGGCGGCGGTCACCGGTAGGTCGTATCGGATCGCCGCCGTCAGGTATTTGCCCGCATAGAAACAATGGTTCGGGCGTGCGGGCGGCAGCCACTCGGACGGTGTGCTGTCGCCCTTGTCCTGATTGGCGTCGGCCGCGGTGGCCAGCAGATTCACACCGATATCGTTGGCGAAACGCACCCGCCGCTCGAGTGGCCAATGCACCGCACCCATATCCCAGGCCGCGGCCAGCGGATAGACGTGATCGATCTGGATATCGCCCGCATCGGCCTTGCCGAAGGTGATCCGCGCACCGGTGTACGGATCGTCGAGCGTGCCCGCGGTGACCACACAATCGTGGGTACCCGGCCGCAAGCTCACTCCGGTCAGCTGCGCGCTCAACACGTTGTTGCGGGTATCGCAGCCGTCGTGTCCGCCGGGACCGTCGTAGTCGTCGGTCCACGACGGCCCGAATACGCACCGCTGTCCATCCCGGCAACCGCGCTCGTAACCGCCGGGATGGCCGCGCGCCGCGACGACCCGAACCTCCGCGAGCAATTGTTCGAGCTGAGAACGGGTTGGAGTGCCGCGTTCACCCACCCTGTCGCCTGCCATCCTCCGTGGTGCGGGCGTAACCGATCCGCCGCCCGGCTCGATGCATCCGGGCAGTGCGAACAACGCCGCCGCGAGCAGGGCAGGCAACCATCGTCGGATGTCGGCAGGCACGGCCATAGCTGTACCCGGATGGACCGACATTCGAAGACCCCCGCTGAACCGCCCTGGAAATGGAGCCGGTCAGGACTCACAGCCAGGCGCGAGCCAGCAGATCGTCATTGGCGACTTCACTCGCCCGCGGCGGGAATCTGGTGGCCGAGATGGACTCCGGGTGCGCGCCATCGTGCCCGATCAGCCAGGAACCACCGCGCTCCTCGCACTCGGCGATCTTCGCGAAGGTATTGAGCAGGAACGTGACCGCTTCACGTGGGTCCAGGGTTCGGGCCAGGCGCTGTGATTCACCGGGGCGCGACAGGTCCAGCCAGACGCCGGACTGTCCGTCCAGTCGCATGCCGACGATCTTGGCGGCATTGACAAAGGTGAATTTGCGCCGTTCCCACGGCGTGGTCGGCGTGAAGCTCTGCTCGAGTACCTGGAGCAGAATCGTCATGCTTTTCCCTCCGCTTCCGTTGACGCCCAACTGCGGTTCTCATGCGATGACCAGCGGATATACCAGTATGTTCCGAAAAGGGTGCCAAGGGGTAGTAACTGGTCCATCTCGGCGAGTTCCGGGACTTTTCCGGCGACCGATGAGTTCGTCCGCCGGGCGGCGTCTATATCTGCAAACGTCACATGATCAGGGAGGATCTCGATGAGCGAGCGCAACGAGCGAGGAATCGACACAGCGCCGAGGACGAGCGAGGCGCAGTCATGACCGCGCTGCCACCCGTAGTCGATGCCGATACCTGGCAGCGCCAACTCGACGAGCTGCGCATCCGGGAGAAGGCAGCGACCCGAGAACTCGATGCGATCGCCGCGCAGCGGCGCCGCCTGCCGATGGTCGAAATGCCCGAATACACCCTCGAGGGCGAGAACGGACCGGTCCGGCTGGCGGAGATCTTCGACGGTAAGTCACAGCTGATCGTCTACAACCACATGTGGTTCCCGGGCGAGCAGTGGCAGTGCGGTGGTTGTACCGGGTTCACCTCGCAATTCACCCGGTTGGGATTCCTGGACAACTACGATGCCCGGTTCGTCATCGTCACCCAGGGGCCGATCGAGGAGGCACTCGCGTACAAGCGGCGGGTCGGAAACAAAATGACCTGGTACTCCACGGCGAACAGTCCCTTCGGCACCGATGTCGGCGCGCCGCCCGGCGGGGGATTCGCGGTCAACATATTCCTGCGCGACGGCGATACGGTGTATCGCACCTGGCACACCAACGGCCGTGGCACCGAGCAGCTCAGTCACAGCTTCGCGCTGATCGACGTGTTGCCGTACGGGCGGCAGGAGGTATGGCAGGACTCGCCCGAGGGGTGGCCACAGTCGCCCACCTACAGCCGATGGGGCGGCTCCCAGGACATCGCCGCGGCCTACGGCGACCCGGAGGCGTGACTACATCCGGCTCAATAGTGTGAGCGGATCCTCGAGCAATCCGGCGACGGTCGCGAGGAAGCGCGATGCCAGTTCACCGTCGATCATCCGGTGGTCGAAACTGATGCCGAGGGTGGTGACCCACCGGACGGCGAGTTCGTCACGGAATACCCACGGGCGCTTGCGAATCGAGCCCAGACACAGGATGGCCGCCTCGCCCGGATTGACCAGCGGAACACCTGCGTCGACACCGAAAACGCCGACATTGGTGATGGTGAAGGTGCCGCCGCGCAGGTCGGTCGGGGTGGCGCCGCCCGAACGCGCCGTTTCGGCGAGCCAGCCGATTTCCCGGCACAGGTCGCGCAGGCTCAGTGCCTGGGCTTCCTTGAGATTGGGCACCAGCAGACCGCGTTCGGTGGCGACCGCGATGCCGAGATTCACATAGTGCTTGGTGACGATCTCCTGATGCGCCTCGTCCCAGCCGGCGTTGATGCCGGGATATTCCGCGAGGGCGGCGAGTACCGATCTGGCGACCAGGGCCAGCGGTGTCAGTACCAGTCCCTCGAAGGATTTGGTGGTGCGCAGGTGGTCGAGCAGTTCCATCGATGCGGTGCAGTCGATGGTGACGAAGGTGCTGGCCTGCGGGATGGTGCGCGCGCTCGCGACCATGGCGGCCGCGGTGCGTTTGCGGATACCGCTGATCGGCGTGCGTTCCTCGCGGGATGCGGGGCGGCTGATGCCCCCATCCGGATCGGTGACCGCTGGTGTCGGTGGTGCGGTCGAGCCGTCGGTGGGAGTCGGCACGGCGCGCGGCTGCGATACCGGCACCGCGGCGCGCACATCCTCGACCGTCACCGCACCGTCGGGGCCGGAACCCGCGACGTACCAGAGGTCGATGCCGAGTTCCTTGGCGAGTTTGCGCGCCCCCGGGGTCGCCGCGGCGCGGCCCGCTCCCTGCTCGACCGGCCCGGCAGTCGAACTCGGCTGCGGCGCGGTCGGTTCCGTCGGCACGGGTCGCCGCCGCCTGGACACCGTCTCCCCTTCGGGGCCATAGCCGACCAGCACCGAAGTCCGTCCGTTCGCACTTTCCGGTGCGGACGGGACCGACAGATCATTGCGCACCCGGATCAGCGGCGCCCCCACCGCAACCGTCTCGCCGGGCTGAGCCAGCAATTCGACCACCGTGCCCGAGAACGGCGACGGCAGCGACACCACCGCCTTGGCCGTCTCCACATCGGCGATCGTCTGATTCAGCTGCACCGTATCGCCGACACCCACCGACCACGACACCAACTCCGCATCGGCCAGTCCCTCGCCGAGATCGGGTAGCCGGAATTCCAGGATATTGCCCTGATCTTCCTCGGGGGCACGATCTTCCACTGGGCACCTCTCAGTGAGCGGTCAGGCGGCGAGTGAGCGATCGACCGCGGCGAGGATGCGGTCCGGATCGGGCAGGTGGTGCTTTTCGAGCTTAGCCGGGGGATAGGGGATGTCGAAGCCACCGACGCGCAGTACCGGCGCCTCCAGGTAGTAGAAGCATCGTTCGGTGATCCGCGCGGCGATCTCGGCGCCGAGCCCGCCGAAGACCGGCGCCTCATGCGTCACGATCAACCTGCCGGTCTTGGCCACCGAAGCCTCGATCGTGTCGACATCGATCGGCGACAAACTGCGCAGATCGACCACCTCGAGCGAATGACCTTCCTCGGCGGCGATTTTCGCGGCGGCGATGGCCGATGCCACAGTGCCGCCGTAGGCGACGATGGTGGCATCGGTACCGCTGACGCAGACGCGGGCCCGGTCCAGCGGCATGGCCTCGGCATCGAAATCGACCTCGGCCTTATCCCAGTAGCGCCGCTTGGGTTCGAAGAAGATCACCGGATCATCCAGCGCGATCGCCTGGCGGATCATGAAATACGCGTCGGCGGGGTTGCTCGGCGTTACGACGCGCAGTCCCGCGGTATGTGCGAAATATGCCTCCGGCGATTCCGAGTGGTGCTCCACCGAACCGATTCCGCCGCCGAACGGAATGCGAATCGTAATGGGCGCGATCACCTTTCCCTGCGTCCGGTAGTGGATCTTGGCGACATGCGAAACGATCTGGTCGAAGGCCGGATAGACGAAACCGTCGAATTGAATCTCGCAGACCGGCCGGTAACCGCGCAGCGCCATACCGAAAGCCGTTCCGACAATGCCGGATTCGGCCAGCGGCGTATCGATGACGCGGTTGTTCCCGAAATCCTTCTGCAGCGTATCGGTTACCCGGAAGACTCCGCCGAGACGACCGATATCCTCACCCATCAGTACGACTTTCGGATCGTCGTCCATGGCCCGTCGCAGCCCGGCATTGAGCGCTGCGGCGAAGGTCGTGATCATGTGGGGACTCCTTCCGGTCGCGCGGTGATCTCACCGGGATCGCCGGCCAGATACGCCGCGTACTCGCTCCGCTCCTGGCTGATCAGCGGATGCGGGGTGGCATAGACGTGATCGAAAAGCTGGGTCGGTGCCGGATCCGGCATATCGATGGTCGCGGTGCGCACCTGGTGCGCGACTTCATCGGCGCGCGCATCGACGTGACGCGCGAATGCCGTATCCCACAGCTCCTCTCGTTCCAGCAGCTTGCGCAGCCGCGCGATCGGATCGCGGCGCGCCCACTCCTCGGTCTCGGCGGCGGAGCGGTAGCGGGTCGGATCGTCGGCGGTGGTGTGCGGCCCCATTCGGTAGGTCAGCGCCTCGATGAACGACGGTCCGCCTCCGGTGCGGGCACGGGCGGCGGCCTGCCTGGTGACCGCGAGAACGGCGAGCACATCGTTGCCGTCGACCTGAAGCCCGGGAATTCCATAGCCGTAGGCGCGCCGCGCGATCGGGGTCGCGCTCTGGATCCGGACGGGGGAACTGATCGCCCAGTGGTTGTTCTGGCAGAAGAATACGACCGGAGCGCTCCAACTCGCGGCGAAGCCCAAGGCCTCGGCAAGATCACCCTGACTCGAGGCACCGTCACCGAAGTAGGCGATGGTCGCGATCTCCGCGCCGTCCAGGTGGGCGGCGTAGGCGTAACCGGTCGCGTGCAGGCCCTGCGAGCCGACGATGATATTCGGGTTGGTCATATTGACCGCGTCGGGATCCCAGCAGGAGTGCGCGACCCCGCGCCACATCCGGGTGAGCTCGGTGGGATGGACGCCACGACAATAGGCAACGGCATGCTCGCGGTAGCTGCAGAAGACATAGTCGTCGGGGCGCAACGCGTATGCCGAGCCGACCTGGGCGGCCTCCTGCCCGAGCATCGGCGCCCAGAGTCCCAGCTGGCCCTGGCGTTGCAGGGCGGTTGCCTCGGTGTCGATCCGGCGGGTGACAACCAGGTCCGTGTACATCGCCCGCAGCTGTGCGGGCCCGATATCGGCGATCAGGGCCGCGTGTTCTCGGTCGAATACGCGGCGACCGTCGGGTTGTACCAACTGAACCGGATAGTCGGATTTGTTCGTCATTCGGGATCGCCTCCTGACCATGATGCAGGGCTGGTGTGCCCTATATCACATAGCATCCACGAGGAGGCGAAGTGCGCAAGTGATCGACACGCGAGTAAGCAGGATGCCCAAATCCGACCGGCGAATTGATGTCATACTGCGTTGTATGACCAGTAGAGAACCCGCCGACGCGACCCTGGACGCCACCGACGCGCGGCTATTGCTCGAGCTGGTCGCCAACCCACGCGCGACCGGCGTCGAGCTGGCGACCCGGCTCGGGTTGTCCCGCAATACCGTGCAGGCGCGGCTGTCGCGCTGGGAGGCGAGCGGCGTGCTCGCCAGCTTCGAACGTCGAGTGCAACCACAGGCGCTGGGCTACCCGCTGGCGGCTTTCGTCGCTGTCGTCGTCGATCAGCACCGCTTGGATTCGGTGGTCGGCGAACTCGCCCGGGTGCCGGAGGTGACCGAAGTGTGCGGCATGACCGGACTGACCGATCTCACCGTGCGGGTGGTGGCGCAGGATGCGGACGATCTGTACCGGATCGCCGGGCAGATATTGAAGATTCCCGGAGTGGAACGCACCAATATGGCGTTGGTGATGCAGCAATTCGTCGGACCGCGCACGGCCCCGCTGCTGGATCGGCTGGCCGGATCCGCCGATCGCTCGCTGCGGGCCTGATCCGCGAATTCTCTTGACCTCGAGTGCAATCGGAGTCTGGACCACCGAAGGCTGAGGGACCTACAGCAGGTTGAGGAACTCGGTGGCTGTCATTCCGCCTTCACCAATGGCGTGGCGGTCAGCTGGGGCTCGGGCGCCTCGGCGAGATAGAGCGCGACCGCTTCGCGGAGATTGGACAGCGCCTCCTCGATCGTCTGGCCCTGACTGGCTACATCGACCTCGAGACACTGCGCGACATACCAGTCCTCTTCCCTCCGCACCGCAGCCGTCAATACCGCTGATCAGCCATGGATGCAGTGTCGCACAATGTGTTCTGGGCCGACATCGCCCGGCATGTTCAGTCGGTGATCAGCGCGGTGGCGGCGGTGCGGATTATTTCGGGGATCGCTACGGGTTTGCGGGTTTCGTTGTCCACGTAGACGTGGACGAAGGTGCCGGTGGCGGCTAGTTCGAGAGCATCATCGGCTTCGCGGAAGATGGCCAGGTCGTAGGTGATGCTGGAGCGGCCGAGGCGGGAGATGCGCAGGCCCACCTGGAGTTGGTCGGGGAAGCTCAGGGAGCCGTGATACTGGCAGGAGGTCTGGGCGACCACGCCGAGGGCGGGCAGTTCGCGGATATCCGTGCCGGTGGCGTGCATGAGCCAGGCATTGACGGCGGTGTCGAAGTACGAGTAATACGTCACGTTGTTCACGTGGCCGTAGTGGTCGTTATCGGCCCAGCGGGTCGGCATCGGCCAGAGGACCGGATACTGCTGCGTCACCCGGCCGACGATAGCTCAGCCGGGGTGCTGCCCTGCCGGTGGTCGCGTGGACTCACACCGAAGTGTCGTTTGAATGCCGTGCTCAGTGCGAACGCACTGCCGTAGCCGACCTGGCGGGCAATGGATTCGATGGTGGCATCGGATTCCTGCAGCAGATCGGCGGCCAGGGCCAGGCGCCATTCGGTGAGGAACGCCATCGGCGGCTCGCCGACCAGATCGGTGAACCGGCGGGCCAGCGCCGCACGCGAAACCCCGACCGCCTCCGCCAGGCTGGCGACCGTCCAGCCGTGCGCCGGGTTGTGCTGCAACAGCCGCAGTGCCTTGCCGACGAGCGGATCACTGTAGGCGTGGTACCAGGCGGGCGCGTCATTGCGCGCGAACCAGGCGCGCAACGCCGCGATCAGCACCATATCGAGCAGCCGGTCCAGCACGACGCCCTGTGCGGGCTCGTCCTTGGTGGCCTCGTCGACCAGGATGTCGAGCAGCCGGGTGTCGAAATCGCCGCGCCGCAAGATGATCACGGGCGGCAGGGCCCGCAGCAGCCGCTGGCTTGCCGCGCCCGCCGACTCATAGGTGCCGGTCACCATCACGGTGGCGCCGTCCGCATCGGTCCCCCACTGACGCACACCGAGACTCAATGTCTCACAGAGGATTTCACCGTCGGCGGTCTTGGTGACATTGCCCGGATCGATGAAGATCTGCGGTGCGGTGGCCGGATCGTCGGCGACCGTATACGGATCGGGTCCGCGGAAGATCGCGATATCGCCCGCGCCGACCTGCCGTGGCTTGCTGCCCGCCGCATCGGTCATGATCCAGGCCGTGCCGCAGACCATCGATACCACCGTCAGCGGCGCCCGGTCCTGGATGCGCAGCGACCACGGCGGATCGAGCAGCGAACACATGACGAACGCACCACGGGCGCGTGGGCCTTCGAGCAGACTGGCGAGCGCATCCACATCACAAACAGTAGACGCTGACGCATGATCACGAGTCGCTGAACTATGTTTCGCCGCCGGCTGCGCCGATGTACTGGATACATGACAAACAGCACCTCCCACCAGCGCCTCGTCCTCGTCACCGGCGGTACGGGCAAGACCGGCGGCCGGATCGCGACCCGGCTCCGGCGGGCCGGTCATCCGATCCGGATCGGTTCCCGCGCGGCCGAGATCCCCTTCGACTGGGCCGACCGCAGTACGTGGACACCGGCGCTGTTCGGTGTGGACGCGGTGTACATCGCCTACCAGCCGGATCTGGCGGTGCCGGGTGCATCCGCGACCATCCGCGCCTTCACCAATGCGGCCAAGGTCAACGGTGTGCGCAAGCTCGTGCTGCTGTCCGGGCGCGGTGAATCGGAGGCTGTGGCGTGTGAGCAGATCGTGCAGGGCTCGGGTCTGGATTGGACCATTGTGCGCTGCAGCTTCTTCGCACAGAACTTCAGCGAGGGCGCATTCCTGGAGTATGTGCTCGCGGGTGCGGTGGCGTTGCCCAATGGCGATGTGCCGGAACCGTTCGTGCACACCGACGATATCGCCGATGTCGCGGTCGCCGCGTTGACCGAGGACGGGCACAGCGGCGAACTCTACGAACTGACCGGACCCAGGTCGTTGACATTCGCCGAGGCCGTCGCCGAGATCGCCACCGCGGCCGGACGCGAAATCGCCTTTATCCCCATCTCCCGCACGGATTTCGTTGCGGCACTGACCGAGTACCAGCTGCCCGCCGACGTCGTCAGCCTGCTCGACTACCTGTTCGGCAGGGTATTGGACGGCAGGAACTCCAAGACCGCGGACGGCGTCCGGCGTGCTCTCGGCCGGGAACCGAGAGATTTCCGCGATTACGCCGACGAGACGGCAGCCGCGGGTGTGTGGAACATCTCAGGCGAGTAGATGGTTGTAGAGGAATAAGACCGCCGCATGGACGCCGATCTCAATGGCGAGATCCGCGGAGCCGGGCCTTCGGCCGACGATGTCCCGGACCGGCTCCCCGTGCGGCCACGAGATCGACCTCGAGGCGGTACCGTCGAATCGGTGGCGACCACGACGATCGATCCGCAGACCCGGGTAGCACGCGCCGCGGTTTTCGTGGTGTTCGCGCTGAACGGTTTCCTGCTCGCCATGTGGGTTGTACACATCCCGGCCATTACCGACCGGACCGGGATCGCGCATTCCACGCTCGGCATGTTCATTCTCATGCTTGCCGGTGCGGGCATTGTCGGCATGCGCATCGCGGGCCCGCTCGCCGACCGATTGGGCAGCCGGACCGTGGTTGCGGCCGCCGCCGCGATCACCTCGGTATCCGTGCTCGGGCCCGGACTCGCGACCGGGCCGGTCGGCCTGGCAATCGCATTGGCCTGCTTCGGTTTCGGCAACGGTGCCCTGGACGTTTCGATGAATACCCAGGCGGTGCATGTCGAACGGGTTTATGACCGGCCGATCATGTCGGCGTTCCACGCGTTGTTCTCCGGTGGTGGATTCCTCGGCTCGCTGCTCGGCGCGGCCGCCCAGGGCGCGGAATGGGATGTGCGCCTGAGTTTGTCGCTCGCGGCGGTGGCCGGGTTGGCGATCACTGCGGCGCTCGTGCCGCGTCTGCTGAGTGATACGGGATCGCGCGAAGCGAATTCGGATGCCCCGACTTCGAACAACATCGGGCCGCAAGCGCAGAACCACATTCCGGAGGGCACAACCGCGGACCCGGTCCCGCCGAGCCCGGATCGTGCGTCCGAAACACCCGCAAGAGCAACCGCATCGCACGATGCCGGAACAGCCCGATCGGCAACCGCGCGCAACCGCTCTCGAAAAGTCCTGGCGCTGGCCGCAATCGCTTTCGCCCTCCTCCTCACCGAGGGCGTCGCCGCCGACTGGAGCGCCCTGCAGGTCCGCGACCACCTCGATGTCGACGACGCCACCGCCGCACTGGCATTCGGCGCATTCTCCTGCACCATGACCGCGGGCCGGTTCACCGCCGACCGTGTTGCGGGCGCCTTCGGCCGCGTCGCTGTCGTCCGCTACGGCACCTTGCTCGCCGCCTTCGGATTGGTTCTGATCATGGCGTCGGGCTGGGTGCCGCTGACGCTGCTCGGCTGGGCGATGTGCGGCCTCGGACTCTCCGGTGGCATCCCGCAAATCTTCACCGCTGCGGGCAATCTCGGCTCGACCACGGCGGCCACCGACATGTCGCGGGTATTCAGCCTCGGTTACCTCGGCCTGCTCGCCGGACCCTCGATCATCGGCTGGCTGACCGCCCTGGTCCCACTCACCACCGCCATGTTCGTTCCGCTCATCGCCGTTCTGCTCTGCTGTCGCTATGCGGGCGCGGTTGCCCCACAACAGAAGTAGCGCACCTATCCGATTGCGGCCGGCCGAATGACGAACGCCGTGGCAAGCTCACGCCATTGCGGCAGTGGCAAGTCCGTCGGATCAGTGGTGAGCATCTGCAGACACACACGATCGGCCCCCACATCCGTCGGGCGTTGCCCCTCAGGCACGCTCGCGATCAGCGCACCGGCGCTCGAACTCACCGTCGTACACATCGACGGCGAACGCATCCCACTCATCGGGCTTCGAGTCACGAACACCGAACATGCCCCCATCGAGGAACGCGACCTCGACACACTGACCATTGGACGCGCTGCGACTGCTCTTGAACCAGCGGGCTCCGGACAGGTCAACGGTCACTGTACTTCTCCTTCGCCACCTGTCGCAGCAGGTCTCTCGTGCTCTTCTCATCCAGCGTCGTACGCCGGATATCGTCAGCCATTCCAGCGTATCGCTGCACCAACTCCGGCTTGTCCATGTAGAGATCGCTGCTCATCCCGCCGTCCAGATAGACGACCGGAGGTTCCACCGGCTTGCCCTTGCTGTCGGTGCCGAAGTCCAGGATGACGAACGAGCCGTGCAAGATGCCACGGGTGAAGCCAGCCGTGTGCGGGTGGATGCGGAGGGTCACATTATCGAGCTTGCTGACCTCGGCGAGCTGTCGGAGTTGCGCCGCCATCACACGTGGCCCGCCGACCATCCGGTGCAGGGCCGACTCATCGAGGAACAGTTCCAGCGCAAGTGGACTGGCCTTGCGGGTGACAACCACCTGCCGCTCGAGCCGGACCTCGACGCGCCGTTCGATCTCATCGGGAGTGCCGTCGTGGAGGAGGTCGCCGATCAATGCGCGTGCGTAGTCCTCGAGCATCGGGCACGCCACTACGTCGACGCGGCAAATGTGCTCCCCGGCGACACTACCGGGCTACCGCGGCTCCCCAATGAGCGCTTGTACCTCGTCCCTGGAGCACCCGCAAGTACGTTGGTGGAATGTTCGGCAACCAAAGACTCGAGCGCAAGATCGATCGGCTCGAACGCAAACTCGACCTGATCATCAAACATCTCGGCATTGTCGATCCCTCGCTGAACTCCGTGTACGGCGAGATCGATGAACTCATCCGGCAGGGCAAGAAGATTCAGGCCATCAAGAGCTATCGCGAGCTCAATCCGGCTGCGAGCCTGAAGGAGGCCAAGGACGCAGTCGAGGCCAGGGAACGCCGGGTCCTGTGACGACCGACGAATAGGAAACGGCCCCCCGTTCGAACAGGAGGCCGTTCCGATAAGGCGGGTATTACAGCGCCTTGAGTTCTTCGGTGACCGCACCGACGGATTTCTTGGCGTCGCCGAACAGCATGGAGGTGGTGTCGGCGTAGAACAATGGGTTGTCGATACCGGCGAAGCCGGAGTTCATCGAACGCTTGAGCACGATCACGCTCTTGGCTTGGTCGACGTTCAGCACCGGCATGCCGTAGATCGGCGAGGAGGAGTCCTCGCGGGCGGCCGGGTTGGTGACGTCGTTGGCTCCGATGACCAGGGCGACATCGGTGCGGCCGAATTCGCCGTTGATGTCGTCCATTTCCTTCATGGCGTCATAAGAGACTTCCGCTTCCGCGAGCAGCACGTTCATGTGGCCGGGCATACGACCGGCGACGGGATGGATGGCGTATTTGACCTCCACACCCTTGGCTTCCAACAACGACGCCATTTCCTTCACCGCGTGCTGGGCCTGAGCGACGGCCATACCGTAGCCGGGGACCACGATGACCTGGTTGGCATACGCCATCTGGATCGCGGCATCCGCGGCGGAGGTGGCCTTGGCCTGTTTCTGCTCACCACCGGAAGCACCCGGGGCGGTGCCACCGCCACCGAATCCACCCGCGACGATCGCGGGGATGGAGCGGTTCATGGCCTTGGCCATCAAATTGGTCAGGATCGAACCGGACGCGCCGACAATCATGCCCGCCACGATCATGGCGGTGTTGTTCAACGCCAAACCCGCTGCGGCAGCGGACAAACCGGTCAACGCGTTCAGCAGCGAAATGACCACTGGCATGTCCGCGCCGCCGATGGGTAGCACGACCATCAGCCCGAGCACACCGGCGAGTACGAGTACCGCGATCATCCAGATCTGGGGCACACCGTCTTTGGTGGCGCCGATACCGATCACCACCGCGGCCGCGATCGCGCCGACCAGCAGCAGCAGGTTCAACGGCTGCTGGAGTTTGCCGATCCCGATCGGCTTACCCGGCAGGATCTCCTGCAGTTTGCCGAACGCGATCAAAGATCCCCAGAACGACACCGACCCGATGATCGCCGCGAACAGCGAACCGATCACGATGTGCACGGTGGGTTCTTCATCGAAATGCGAAAACCCCTGGGAGTTGATGAATTCCGACCACGCGATCAACGCGACGGTGCCGCCACCGACACCGTTGAACGCGGCCACCAGCTGCGGCATCGCGGTCATCTTGGTGTATTTCGCGGGCGGCACACCCAAGACCACACCCACGACCAAACCAGCGACGATCAGGATCCAGTTCGAGGTGTGGCGGATCGAGATCAAGGTGGCCACCACAGCGATCACCATGCCCGCCGCGGCGATCAGATTGCCGCGCACCGCGGTCTTCGGCCCGGTCAGACCCATCAGACCGTAGATGAACATGCCGAAGGCGATGATGTAGAGCCCGTTGACGAGATAGGTCACATTGTCGAAGGTATGCATCACGCTGCTCCCTCTGACCGCTCCGCGGCGGCAGCCTTCACGGGTGCGGCCTTCTTGCCCTTGAACATCCCAAGCATCCGGTCGGTCACCACGAAACCACCGATCACGTTCAGGGTTCCGAACACGACCGCGACGAACAGAATGATCTGGGTCAGGATCGAGGGATCGGCCACGTTGCCAAGGGTTACCAACGCACCCAACACGACGATGCCGTGAATGGCGTTGGTACCCGACATCAACGGCGTGTGCAGGGTATTAGGGACTTTGGAGATGACAGCGAACCCGACGAACCCGGATAGCACCAGGATCGCGATATTCGCCAGCAGTTCGGTATACATCAGTTCTTCACCTTCGCCTCGGTCGTCTCCGCCGCCTCGCCGGACTCCGCCACGTCAGCGGCCTCCGCAGTCTCCGTCGACTCCACCGCCTCTATCGCGTCGGCCGATTCGGTCGCGTCGGCCGATTCGGTCGAATCACGGGTGACGCAGGAATCGGCGAGCACCTGATCGGAGAAGTCCGGCGCGAGTTTCCCATCGACCAGCATCAACTCCAGCAACGCCGCGATGTTCTTCGAGTACAACTCCGAGGCGTGCTCGGGCATGGTCGCGGGCAGATTCAACGGCGAGCAGATGGTCACCTCATGGCGCACCACGGTCTCACCCGGTTCGGTCAGCTCGCAGTTGCCACCGGTCTCACCGGCCAGATCCACGATCACACTGCCCGGCTTCATCCCCTCCACCGCCGCGGCGGTCACCAGGCGCGGCGCGGGACGACCCGGCACCAACGCGGTGGTGATCACCACGTCGAAGCCCTTGATCGCATCCTCCAAAGCCTGCTGCTGCTTCGCCTTCTCCTCATCGGTGAGCTCGCGGGCATACCCACCCTCACCGGCGGCATCGATACCCAGATCCAGCCACTGTGCACCCACCGACCGCACCTGATCGGCCACCTCGGGCCGCACGTCGTAACCGGTGGTGCGCCCACCCAGCCGCTTCGCCGTCGCCAACGCCTGCAACCCCGCCACACCCACACCGAGCACCAGCACGGTCGCCGGCTTCACCGTGCCCGCCGCGGTGGTCAGCATCGGGAAGAAACGCGTGGATTCCGACGCGGCCAGCAGCACCGCCTTATAACCGGCGACATTGGCCTGCGAGGACAACGCATCCATCACCTGAGCCCGCGAAATCCGCGGAATCGCCTCCACGGCGAAGGCCTGCACGCCGGCCGACTTCAACGCCGAAATCTGGTTCTCGGCATTGCGCGGGGCCAGGAAACCGATCAGCGTCTGCCCGCTGGTCAGCTTGCCCACCTCGGCGTCACTGGGCGCGGCAACCTTCACAATCACATCGGCCGACCACGGATCACCGATGGTCGCACCCGCATCTGCATAGGCCGCGTCCGGAATGAGCGCGCCGAGCCCGGCACCCGCCTCGACCACCACCTCTACACCCTGCTTCAACAGGCTCGGAATGATCTTCGGCACCAAAGCGACACGCCGCTCGCCCGCGTTTGACTCGCGAACGACTCCGACACGCGCTCCGCGCGGCGACTCGTCGCCTACGCTCTGCGTTGTCTCCACTGGTCAGACTTCCTTCTCTGGCTGAGCTTCAAGCAACCGGTCGACGGCCGGACGATGTTACTTGTGAGTAAGTTCGTCCAAATCCACGCAACTGTACCCGGCTCGCTGATCCTCTCGAGCGACCTGGCAAGCAATCGCTAGCGGCGAGCGTAGCTGAGATGGCGGTCACAAGTTGCGGCCGGATTCCGCCGTTATGTCGGATTCGCGGCCACTCCAAGGTTCGAATCCTGGTCGGTGCGGCGCAATACCTTCCCATAGTGACGTGCATCATGCCCGAGTCTGTTGCCCAAGAGTCGTACGCCGTATGGTCGGCGGTGTGAACGACTGCGTCTTCTGCCGCATCGCGGCGGGACAGGCCCCGGCGACCAAGGTCTACGAGGACGACACCCTGTGCGCGTTCCTGGACATACGCCCCATCGCCCGCGGTCACACCCTGGTCATCCCGAAGCGACACGCATCCCAACTGGAGGATCTGGACGCCGAGTTGGGCGCGCACATCTTCCGGGCCGGACACCGACTCGCATTGGCGATCAGACGCAGCGACCTGGCCGCGGACGGTGCGAATCTGGTGCTCAACGACGGCACCGCGGCCTTCCAGACCGTCCCGCACGTCCACCTGCACGTGATTCCGCGTCGGCACGGCGACAAACTGAGCTTCGCCGCCGGACTGCTGCTGCGACGCCCGCACGACCCGCAGACCACCGCGGCCGCCATCCGTGCCGGAATATCGGCATTGGGACAGTCGGACGAGACCAGCGCCGAGGAAGGATCGCAAGGATGACCGACCCGACCCAGGACCGGACCGAAATGACCAACCTGCTGTCCGAGCAATGGGAAGCGATCGCGGCCCTGGTCGGCGATCTCGACGAAGAGCATTGGCGCACACCATCTCCGCTGCCGGGCTGGTCGCTGTTCGATGTGGTCGCACACGTCGTCGGCACCGAATCCTGGCTGCTCGGCGAGCGCCCGCCGGCGCACGATCCGATCCGGCCCAAAACCGATGTGACCACGCTGCCGCACGTGCGCAACGAGACCGGTGTACTCAACGAGATCTGGGTCGACCGGCTGCGGCCGCTGTCGGGTAAGCGACTGCTCGAGCTGTACCGCGAGGTCATCGAGCGCAGGCGCGCGGCCCTCGCATCGTGCGACGATGCGCAATGGCAGGCCGAGACCGTATCGCCGATCGGCAAGGTCAGCTATGGCCGGTTCATGCGGGTGCGACTGTTCGACTGCTGGATGCATGAACTGGATATCGCCGACGGGCTCGGCGTTTCCGTCGACGAGGGCGGCCCGCGGGCCGCGCGGGCATTCGGCGAACTCACGGCCTCCATCGGGCGGGCCGTGGCGAAGGGTGCGCACGCACCGGACGGATCACGCATCACCTTCGAACTGACCGGCCCACTACCGCTGACGCTGCACATCGCGGTGGACGGCCGCGCCAATATCGTCGAGGAACTCGATGCGCCCGCCACCGTGGTGGTTCGGATGGACTCCTGCCTGTTCGCCCGGCTGCGCGGCGGACGCACCACGGCGGATGCGCACGAGGGCGAGTTCACCATCTCCGGCGACACCGAACTCGGCAACCGACTGGTGCGCAGCCTGGCCTTCACCATCTGAGCCGCGGTGCGACTTTTCCTGTCCAGCTACCGATTCGGCGCACACTACGACCGGCTCGCCGCGCTTGTCGGCGAGCCGGGCCGAGTCGCGGTGATTCCCAACGCATGTGACGCCTGGCCCGCGGCCTGGGCGGGTGCCGTCACCAGTGACGTGACCCCGTTGCGCCGACTCGGCTACTCCCCCGACGTGTTGGATCTGCGCGAATTCGTCGGGCGCGCAACCGAACTGGAAGACACCCTGGCGAAATATCCACTGGTGTGGGTACGCGGCGGCAATACCTTCGTACTGCGCGCCCAATTCGCCCGCAGTGGAGCTGATTTCGTACTGCCAAAGCTGCTGGCCGCCGATGCGCTGGTATACGCCGGATACAGCGCGGGCGCCTGTCTGCTGACTCCGGACCTGCGCGGTCTGGAGTCCACCGATGACCCGGCCGAGGTCGAACCGGCATGCGGTATCACACCACTGTGGGACGGATTGGGTCTGGTCGACCATCGCATCGTCCCGCATCTGGATTCCGCGACCGACCCGGACGGTGCGTCCACGGTATTGGCCGCCCGCTACCGAGCCGAAGGCATCCCGCACTGGGCGCTCACCGACGACGATGTCGTCGTGGTCGACGGCGACGATATCGAGATCTTGCGGTAGGCGACACGAAGAGTAGGGGGCGCGAATAGGGGTTCTGCCGACCGCGCCGATCGAGGACGCTGGCTGCGAATTCTTCGAAGGGAGACCGGAGCGTGTGCAGCCGCATTTTCGCCGCCTGGTACAGCGCCGCGATGATCGTCACCGAACCGACCCTGATTCGGCCACTGCGGACGATACTGCTCGCCTCCGCGCGCGGTGACCTACTCATCGTTGGCCTCGGCCCTGGCCACGACCTACGGCATATCCCGCCCGGTGTCACCTCGGTAACCGCCGTGGAACCGAACCCGGCGATGCGCGCGGTGGCCCTGCGGCGCGCCGAAAGACTCGACACAGCAGTGGAAATCATCGACAGCGTGGCCGAGTCGCTGCCGTTCCCCGACGACAGTTTCGACACCGTGCTGACTTCGGTCGTATTGTGCTCGGTCCGCGACGTATCCGCTTCGCTGGCGCAGATCAGACGGGTATTGCGGCCGGGCGGCGAACTGCTGGTGCTGGAACATGTTCGCGCCCCCGACAACACCGGCTACGGCAAATTCCAGGACTTCGTCGCCGGGCCGTGGAGCGCATTCACCGACGGCTGCCGCCCCAACCGCCGCACCAGGGCCGCACTGCTGGATGCCGGTTTCGATACCGACATGCTCGGTGCTGGTGTGCTGCCCGTGCCGGGCCCGATTTCGACCTTCCTCATCGGCCGGGCCACGGTAGCCGCCGACCAAGTGCGACAGATCAGGACGACCGGGACATGACGACGCTGTCGCGGCCGCGAAACACCACCCAGCGCATCGCGCTGTACATGTAGATCGCCTCGCAGGCCCCCGCCAGCAGCCGCGACACGTGGTATTCCACACCCAGCGCGGCCAATCCGCCGCCGACACCGAGGATGAAGGCGAGGTAGTTGATCACGACGACCACCACATACACCACGGCCTGCCTGCCGACCGGTGCGTGCGAGTGGAAGTTGAACGTGCGATTGAGCACGAAGCTGAGTCCGAACGCGCAGATATAGGCCACCGTCACCGACAGCCAAACGGGCAGCCCCAACCAGCCGTGCAGCACCGTGAGCAGCGCCAGATCGACAGCGAAGGTGAAACCGTTGATCAGCGCGAAGCCCAGAAACGTCGGGGCGACAAGGCGATTCAGCCCCAGGGGCAGCCGCGCGACAACCGCTTCGCACCAGCGCGAGAAGTCCGCCACCAGGGACTCGGTGCTAGTCACGCCGCCAGCATGCCAGCGGCAGGTGTCCATCAGGTGATCGTCCAGGAAACAAGATCAGGTGGAATCCGAATCTCGATCAGCCGATCTGAGTGAGGGACGGACGGCTGTCCAGAGCGGACCACGCGACGAGGCAGCGACGGCGGGTGACGTCGTCGACCTCGTCGAGGAGCGCATCGAGCAGTAAACGGGGATTGCGCTGCCACTGGTCGGACAGGGTGGTGATGGCGGTCTTGCCGAACATGCCCGAGCGATCCAGTGCGGTGATCCACTCGGTGACCTCGCCCGCATGGATGCGGCGCATCGAATCCGGGTCGATGCCCCCGTCGACGACTTCGTAGGAGAAGACGGCGGCGACCAGATCACGGTAATCCGGCGACACGACCTGCATATGACCTCCTCGGCACGCCTGCGTACCTAACGGAATGGACAACGCCCCAACGGGCGCTTGCCCGGAATTCTTATCGGCGCACGGACCCGGCACCACTGGATCGACCCACATCGCGTCGGCCTCGGCGTTGTAGCAAACCTCCAGGGAGAACCGGACGCGCGGGGTGTTACAGTCAGGCGCTCACCCTGGCCCGCACCCGCCGTATAGCGTGAACCGTGTGGACCTGCATGACCTGATCTCCCGCCTGCCCGACGGTGCGACACTCACCGATTCCGACCTGCTGGCAGGCTATCGACAGGACTGGGCGCGCGATCCGGGCGCGGGCACACCGCTGGCCGTGGTCCGCGCGACCGGCACCGATGATGTCGCGGCGACGTTGCGGTGGGCGCACGAACACCAGGTCGCGGTGGTGCCGCGCGGGGCCGGATCCGGACTGTCCGGCGGCGCGACGGCCGTCGACGGCGGCATCGTGCTCAGCACCGAGCGCATGCGCGCGATCACCGTCGACCCGGTCACCCGGACCGCGGTGGTCCAACCCGGCCTGCTCAATGCGGAGGTCAAACGTGCGGTCGCCGAGCACGGCCTGTGGTACCCGCCGGACCCGTCCTCCTTCGAAATCTGCTCGATCGGCGGCAATGCGGCCACCAACGCGGGCGGCCTGTGCTGTGTCAAATACGGCGTAACCACCGATTACGTGCTCGGCATGGAAGTGGTGCTCGCCGATGGCACGGTGGTGCGGCTCGGCGGTCCTCGGCTCAAGGATTCGGCGGGCCTGTCGCTGACCAAGATGTTCGTCGGCAGCGAGGGCACGCTCGGGGTGATCACCGAACTCACCCTGCGGCTGCTGCCCGCACAACCGCCGCAGTCCACCGTGGTCGCGACCTTCGCGACGCTGACCGCCGCCACCGAGGCCATCCTCGGCATCACCGGCACCCTGCGGCCGGCCATGCTCGAGTTCATGGATGCCGTCGCGATCAATGCGGTCGAGGACGAGATGCGGATGGGACTTGATCGCGAGGCCGCCGCACTGCTGGTCGCCCGATCCGACGCGCCGGGCGAATTCGCCAGGCACGAAGCCGAAATCATGGCAGGCATCTGTGAAAAAGCCGGTGCCACCGAGGTTTTCCACACCGAGGATCCGGAGGAAGGCGAAGCCTTCACCGCCGCACGGCGTTTCGCCATTCCGGCGGTGGAGAAGATCGGGCCGCTGCTGCTCGAGGATGTCGGTGTTCCACTGCCGCGACTCGCCGATCTGGTCAACGGTATCGCCGACATCGGGGCACGCAACGACGTGCTGGTTTCGGTGATCGCGCACGCCGGGGACGGCAATACCCATCCGCTCATCGTGCACGACCCGGCCGACGCGGACATGACCGAGCGCGCGCACCGCGCCTTCGGCGAGATCATGGAGCTGGCTATCGAACTCGGCGGCACCATCACCGGCGAACACGGCGTCGGCCGGTTGAAGAAGGCGTGGCTGCCCGATCAACTCGGTCCCGATGTGATGGCACTCACCCGCCGGATCAAGGATGCGCTCGATCCGCATGGCATTCTCAACCCAGGCGCGATTCTGTAGACGGAACATTCCCGAACGCTGAGGAGTTTCATCCGATCATGACCACCAGGCTCGAGCACAATGTCGCCGATACCCGATTCGAGATCTATATCGACGACACCCTCGCCGGGTACGCCGACTACGCCGAACACGACGATGCCGACCGCACCCGCCCCGTCGGCTCCGCCGACAGCCATCCCCCGAAGATAAGAGACTTCCACCACACCATGACCTTCCCGGAGTTCCGTGGCCGCGGCGTGGCCGCGCAGGTGGTCGAATACGCGCTGCGGGATTCGCGCGCCGCGGGCTTCGCCATCGTCCCGACCTGCTGGTACGTCGAGAAGTACATCGCCGAACACCGCGAATACGCCGATCTGGTCGCCTAGCGTAGGTAGTCCGCGAGGATCGGACCGATCACCGCGAGGGCTTGCGAGCTGGTGAGTTTGTTGTGTTCGTGCCCTACCTGGTGGTCGGCAACGGTTCCCGTGACATACGGCCGCCAGGTTTCGGCATTGGGGATATAGCCGGGTCGACCGTTGGTGCTGCTGAAGAACAGCGCCGCACTTACGAAAGCCACATTCTTTGCACCGCAGTCGATGGCGATCGCGGCGCCATTTTATGCGCCCTACCAGGAGAATCTCGGTCTCCTACGCCCGAATAATTGGTGGATTCATGGCACAAAAAAGACCGGGTGTTCACACCGCAGCGGCGTGAACACCCGGTCGTATGCGTAATCAGCCCCGCAGCAGCGCGCGCGACATGACGACGCGCTGGATCTGGTTGGTGCCCTCGTAGATCTGGGTGATCTTGGCGTCACGCATCATCCGCTCCACCGGGAAGTCGGTGGTGTAGCCCGCGCCGCCGAAGAGCTGCACGGCATTGGTGGTGACCTCCATGGCCACATCGGAGGCGAAGCACTTGGCGGCCGCGGAGATGAAGCCGAGGTTCTTCTCGCCGCGCTCGGCGCGCGCCGCGGAGGTGTACACCATGAGGCGGGCGGCCTCGATCTTCATCGCCATATCGGCGAGCATGAACTGGGTGTTCTGGAAGTCGGCGATCGCGGTGCCGAACTGCTTGCGGTCCTTGGTGTACGCGATCGCGGCGTCCAGTGCGCCCTGCGCGATACCGACGGCCTGCGCGCCGATGGTCGGGCGGGTGTGGTCGAGGGTCTGCAGCGCGGTCTTGAAACCGGTGCCCGGCTCGCCGATGATGCGGTCGCCCGGCACCCGGCAGTTCTCGAAGTACAGTTCGGCGGTCGGCGATCCCTTGATGCCGAGCTTGTGCTCGAGCGGGCCGACCACGAAGCCCGCGTCGTCCTTGTGCACCATGAACGCGGAGATGCCGTTGGCGCCCTTCTCCGCATCGGTCACGGCCATGACGGTGTACCAGGAGGACTTGCCGCCGTTGGTGATCCAGCACTTGGAGCCGTTGATGATCCAGTCGTCACCGTCCCGCTTGGCGCGGGTGCGCATACCGGCGGCGTCGGAGCCCGCCTCACGCTCGGACAGCGCATAGGAGGCCATCTCGCCGTTGACGATATCCGGCAGCACCTTCTGCTTGAGCTCCTCGGCGCCGTTGAGGATCAGCCCCATGGTGCCGAGCTTGTTGACCGCCGGAATCAGCGAGGACGAACCGCAGACGCGGGCGACCTCTTCGATCACGATGCAGGTAGCGACCGAGTCCGCACCCTGGCCGCCGTAGGCCTCGGGCACGTGCACCGCATTGAAGCCCGCGGCGTTCAGCGCGGTGAGCGCCTCCTCCGGGAAGCGGGCGTTGCCGTCGACATCCTTGGCGTACGGAGCGATTTCCTTCTCCGCCAGTCCGCGGATGGCCGCACGCAGTTCGTCGTGGAAGTCCTCGAGCTGGAAGAGATTGAAGTCGGGGTTCCCCGCCATGGGACACACTCCTGGTTTTGTCGGTCGTGATTTGCCGGATCACAGTTCCAGCACTCGGCACTCAGTGCCACGTTCCGATCAAGTGTACGCCCAGAATGGGACATCAAGTGGGGTTATGAGTTTGGCACTGAGTGTCAGATACTGCATATTGTGACTCTCGTCACAGACTACCGAGCTGCCGCGTGACCAGATCGGCGACCTGCCGCGGCGGCATATCCCTCGGAAACACCGCAACCACCATCTCCGCCGACCCCGATCCGCGCCCACGCGGGATCGCCGCCAACTCCTCGCGCAGATCCGCCGCGCCCGCATCCGATTCGCCGCGCACCATGCGCCGCAGCAGGTAGTTGTGCGTGGCCGTCACCGCCGCCGTGAACTGCACCCGCGCCAGATCCGGCACCTCCGGCAGCCGCTCGCGCAGATAGTCGGTGAACAACCGCTCGTACCGGAATACGGTCACGATCTCGCGCTCGCGCAGCGCGGGCACCTTCCGCACCACCCGATACCGCCGCTCGGCGATTTCGCGCCACTGGGTGAACCGCTCGAACACCTGCACCACCGCGGCAGAGACCGCCTCCCACGGATCTCCCTGCGCCGCCATCAAGAACTCCGCCGCCTGCGCCAACTGCGACTCGTGATCGGCGAAGATCACATCCTCCTTCGACCGGAACTGCCGAAAGAACGTCCGCCGCGAAATCCCCGCCGCGTCCGCGATCTCATCCACGGTCGTCGCCTCATACCCCTGCTCGGCGAACAACCGCAGCGCATGATCCACTACGGTCAGCCGAAACCTTGCCGCATCGTCGCCGGCACGCCCCCGAACAGTTTCCTCAATCGCCACCGCATCACCGTACTGAGCCCGGCCGATGCGGGATCGGCATGGCTGAATATCGATGCCGAAATCGCGGTTGGTCAGCCGAGGAGTTTGGTGCGGAGGGCTTCGTCCTTCTCCAGGACCATGGCTTCCAGACCGGCCTGGAACTGTTCCATGCGGGTGCGCAGCGCGACGTCGTTACCGGCGAGGATCCGGACGGCGAGCAGACCCGCGTTGCGGGCGCCGCCGATGGAGACGGTGGCGACCGGAACGCCCGCAGGCATCTGGACGATGGACAGCAACGAGTCCATGCCGTCGAGATATTTCAGTGGGACGGGAACGCCGATGACCGGGAGCGGGGTGGCGGAGGCGACCATGCCGGGCAGGTGGGCGGCACCGCCCGCGCCCGCGATGATGACCTTCAGCCCCCGACCCGCCGCCTCACGGGCATAGTCGAGCATGCGCTGCGGCGTGCGGTGGGCCGAGACCACACCGACCTCGAAGCGAATATCGAACTCCGCCAAGGCGATCGCGGCGGCCTCCATGGTCGGCCAGTCGGAGTCGCTGCCCATGATCAGGCCAACTTGCGCATTACTCACCGTGGGGATCCCATCCGTCGGTCCACATCGCGTGCGACATCCAATGCGCCGCGCGCTCGGCCTGCTCGCGCACCACGGCGACATCGTCGCCCAGCACGTTGACATGCCCGATCTTGCGATCCGGGCGTTCGCCCTTGCCGTACAGGTGCACCTTCGCCTGCGGCAATCTCGCGAAGAGGTGGTGCAGCCGCTCGTCCATCGACATGGCCGGCGCCTCGGCCGCGCCGAGAATATTCGCCATCACCGTGACCGGCGCCAGCGGACTGGTGTCGCCGAGCGGATAGTCGAGCACCGCGCGCAGATGCTGTTCGAACTGGCCGGTGCACGCGCCGTCCATACCCCAGTGACCGGAGTTGTGTGGCCGCATGGCCAGTTCGTTGATCAGGATGGCGCCGTCGTTGGTCTCGAAGAGTTCCACCGCCATCGCACCGACCACACCGAGTTCCCCGGCCAGGTTCAACGCGAGCGTCTCGGCCTGCGCGGCCAATTCTTCGCTCAGATCCGGCGCGGGCGCGATCACCACGGCGCACTGGCCGTTGCGCTGCACCGTCTCCACCACCGGCCAGGTCGCGGCCTGCCCGAACGGCGAGCGTGCCACCATCGCCGACAGCTCACGCTTCAGATCCACCTTGGCCTCGGCGAGCAACTGCACACCGTGCGCCAGCTGATCGGCGACGATCGCCGCGGCCGCAGCCGCCGACTCCGGCATCCAGACACCGCGCCCGTCGTAACCGCCGCGCACCGCCTTCAGCACAATCCGCCAGTCGTGCTCGTCACCGAATCGCACCGCATCGGCCACCGCCGTCACGGGCACGAAGGCGGGCACCGGCAACCCGAGCTCGGACAGCTTGGTCCGCATGGCCAATTTGTCCTGCGCGTAAACCAGCGCACGCGGCGGCGGCTGCACATTCACGCCCTCGGCGACCAGCGCCTCCAGATGTTCGGTCGGCACATGCTCGTGATCGAAGGTGAGCGCGTGCGAGCCGACGGCGGCCTTGCGCAGCGCGGTCAGATCGGTGTGGCTGCCGAGTACGACCTCGGGGCTCACCTGCGCGGCCGGGTCATCCGGTTTCTCTGCCAGCACCCGCAGCCGCTGCCCCAGCGCGATGGCGGCCTGATGCGTCATGCGCGCGAGCTGGCCACCACCGATCATGGTGACGGTGGGCATGGCGGCAGGATCGAATGAACGGCGGGTCACGCCTCCACCTCGCTGACGCTCGGCTCCGGCGTCCCCACCATGGGGGCTGTGTTGATGGTTCGCTCGCTACGCTCCCTCACGTCGTGCAATCTTGTCATGTCCGAGTGCCGGGATCCCTACCGGTACACTCGGGCCTTGTGTCTTTCGTCGACGACGTGGTCAACGTCCTCCCCAAGCCCCTGCGGGAGATTGCTTACCGCCACCACGAACTCATCAAATTCGCCATCGTCGGCGCCACCACCTTCATCATCGACTCGGGCATCTTCTACGTGCTCAAGTGGACCGTGCTGGAGACCAAGCCGGTCACCGCGAAGATCATCTCCGGTGTGATCGCGGTCATCTGCTCCTACATCCTCAACCGCGAATGGTCGTTCAAGAACCGCGGCGGCCGCGAGAAGCACCATGAGGCACTGCTGTTCTTCGGCGTCAGCGGCGTCGGCGTCGTGCTGAGCTTCATGCCGCTGTGGATCTCCAGCTACGTCTTCGACCTCCGCCAACCCGATGTGAGCTTCACCGTCGAGAACATCGCGGACTTCATCAGCGCCTTCATCATCGGCAATCTGCTGCAGATGGCGTTCCGCTTCTGGGCCATGCGCCGCTGGGTGTTCCCGGACGAAATCAGCGAGCTCGTCGAGGAAATCGAGGATCTGCTCGAGGAAGAACAACTCGGCCGCAGCTAACGCGGCTCGGGTACCTGCGCGCCGTTGGGCGTCCGCTGCGACGCGCTCGATCCCAGGAACATCGCGAACAGCGCGGGACGGCGGCGCTGCAATTCCAACCGCCCGCCATCGGCCTCGATGAGCGCCCTGGCGAGGGCCAGCCCCACGCCGGTCGAGCCGCCGGCGGAGAAGCCACGGTCGAAGATGTGCGGCGCGAGTTCGTCACGAATGCCATCACCCTCGTCGGCGACCTCCACCACCACCAAGGGCTCGCGATCGCTGACCGTGCGCACCGTGCGCACCGATACCGTGCAGGTGCCGCCGCCGTGCATCAGCGCATTGTCGACCAGCACCGCGAGTGCTTCACGCAGCCGGGAACCGGTGATCGGCGCGCGCAGCGATTCGTCACCGATCAGCCGCAGGATCCGGCCCGCCTCGGTGAACGGATGCGACCATTCCTCGACGACGCCGCGCAGTTCGTCCATGACCGGCACCGGATCGCGATCGGCGGCGTCCTCGTCGCGGGAGGCCCGGACCAGATCATCGATCGCATCGGTCAGCCGGTCTACCTGTGCCATCGCCTCCTCGGCCTCGTGCACCACGGCCGGATCGGCATGCTCCGACAACTCGTCCAGCCGCAGTCGCACCGCGGTCAGGCGACTGCGCAGCTGATGGGACACATCCGCGACCAGCGCATGCTCACGCTGCAACCGCCCGGCGATCTCGACGGTCGCCGAATCGAGCACATCGGAAACCCGGTCCAGTTCGGAAATCCCGTGCCGGCGCGGATCCGGCCGGAAGTCACCCATGGCCAGTCTGGCGGCGCGGGCCGCCACGTCACGCAGTGGATCGGCGACCCGGCGCGCGGTGATCATCGCCACCGACACCGCCGCGCCCAGTGACGCGAGCACTGCGAAGGCCACCACCGAGACGGCCTGGATCTGCCGCGTATGCATCGGACCCGACGGCACCTCGAGGCGCAGCGACCCCTCGGTGCCCATCGCCAGCGATTCCACCACGGGATCGTGGACCTGCTCCGCGCCGATATCGAGCCGGGAGGCATTGTCCTGCGGCGCCGGATAGATGATCGTGAGCTTGCCGTCCTTGGGGATCAGCGGGCGCACCAGGCGGGTGTCGAGTTCGCCGAGCACCATGCCGTCGCCGTGTTCCTGGGCGATGATCTCCGCGGCGATCCGCTCCAGCCGGTTCTCCAGATCGTTGCGGGTGATGTCCTCGACCCAGAGCCACGCGGTGTAGATCAGCGGGACGCCGAGCACCACCGTGGTGATGGTCAGCACGGTGAGGATCGATCGCAGAATTCTGCGTCTCATATCAGCTGTGCCACACCATCAATCGGTGTTCAGCCGGAAGCCGACACCGCGCACGGTGACGATGCGTCGCTCGGCCATCGGGCCCTCGTCGCCGATCTTGCGGCGCAGCCAGGACATGTGCATATCCAAGGTCTTCGAACCACGCAGCTCGGCGTCGCCCCACACTTCGCGCAGGATCGTCTCGCGCGGCACTACCTGGCCCGCCCGATCGATCAAGACCTTGAGCAGCTCGTATTCCTTATTGGCCAAACCGACTTCGACACCGTTCACCAGCACCCGCCGCGCCGCGGGCTCCAGCCGGATACCGCCGACCTCGACCGCCTCGTCACCGATTCCGCTGCGCCGCAACAGCGCTCGCACCCTGGCGAGCAACTCGGCCAGCCGGAACGGTTTGCCGACATAGTCATCGGCGCCCGCGTCCAACCCGACGACGAAATCCACCTCATCGGTGCGCGCGGTGAGCATCAGCACGGCCAGGTCGGCACCGCGGGCGCGCACCTGGCGGCACACCTCGAGCCCGTCCATACCGGGTAGGCCCAGATCGAGGATGAGCAGATCATGATCGCCCTCCAGTGCGCGCTCGAGCACCGCGGGCCCGAAGCGTTCCACAGTCACCGAATAGCCCTCGCGTCCGAGCGCACGCGACAGCGGTGCGGCTATGGCCTCATCGTCCTCGGCCAGCAGTACGGCGGTCATATGCTCAGATTACGGACCCGTGCCGACAGATCACCGGTTACCGCCCCCCGTGTGTGCCGCTACGGCCGCGGTCGTCCCAGCGCGAATCGTCGTCCCTGGATTCCTCGAACACCTGGCGGTACAGCAGTGCGTGCACCTTCTGCACCTGCGGGATGTCGTCGTATTCGAGTGGTTCGTCCGAGGAGGATCCGATGATCAGGGTGCCGGTGCCGAGCATGCGGTCGAACAGCCCGTGCCGGAACTGCACACTCGAAATCCGGCTCATCGGGATATCGATGCCGGTGTGGGTGATCACGCCCTGTCGGATGAGCACCCGGCGGTCGGTCACGATGAAATGCGTCGACTTCCAGCTGATAATCCGTGCGACACAACGCCATACGATGATGCCGAGCCAGACGACCAGCACCACGATCAGCAGTACCGATCGGGTCGTGCCCTCGGTCCTGCGCCAGATCAGCCCCCCGGCGAATCCGGCCAGTGCCGTCGCGACGATGAGCGTCACGATCGGCCAGAACAGCATTTTCCAGTGCGGATGACGATGGAGTATCAACTGCTCGTCCGGGGCGAGCACCTCCTCCGGATAACCCATGCCGGAACCCTACCGCGAGAACATGCCGGAAAGCGTGGACAGCGACGCGTGCCGTGCTGCACAATCGGCACCTTGCGCCGTCGCCACCTCGAGTACCCTCGAGATTCCGCACAGGATCGCTACCCGGCCTCGAGCCGACGGCAACCGCTCGACCCGGCTCTGTCGTTCGACTAGCTCTCGTTTTGTTCTGCTCAATGCTCTGCCTGTGAAAAGACAAGTCCGGCTTGACAAGACGTCGAAAACGAACAGTGGAGGCGTGTGTGACCACAGAACTGACCCAGCTGCAGATTTTGACCGAACTCCAACCGGTGGCCGAACAGAATCTCAACCGCCACCTGTCGATGGCCAAGGACTGGCATCCCCACGACTTCGTCCCGTGGGACGAGGGTCGCAACTTCGCCGCGATGGGCGGGACGGACTGGGCGCCGGAGCAGTCCAAGCTGAACGAGGTCGCCAAGGCCGCCATGATCACCAACCTGCTCACCGAGGACAACCTGCCCTCCTACCACCGACTGATCGCCGAGCACTTCTCCCAGAACGGCGCGTGGGGCACCTGGGTGGGACGCTGGACCGCCGAGGAGAACCGCCACGGCATCGTCATGCGCGACTACCTCGTGGTGACCCGTGGCGTCGATCCGGTCGCGCTCGAACAGGCGCGCATGATCCACATGACCCGCGGCGTACCCTCGCCCAAGGACTGGGGCGGATTCCTGGTCAATGTCGCGTACGTGACCTTCCAGGAGCTGGCCACCCGGGTCAGCCACCGCAATACCGGCAAGGTCTGCAACGACCCGATCGCCGACCGCATGCTGCAGCGCGTCGCCGCCGACGAGAACCTGCACATGATCTTCTACCGCAACATGTGCGGCGCGGGCCTGGATCTGGTCCCCGACCAGGCCATGGCGGCGATCACCCAGATCCTCACCAACTTCATCATGCCCGGCTTCGGCATGCCCAACTTCCGCCGCAACGGCGCACTGATGGCCAAGCACGGCATCTACGATCTGCGCCAGCACCTCGAAGAGGTGGTGCAGCCGGTGCTGAAGAAGTGGAATGTATTCGAACGCAACGACTTCGGCCCGAACGGCGAACAGGCGCGGCAGGAACTCGCCGAATTCCTGGAGAAGCTGGAGAAGGACGTCCTCAAGTTCGAAGAACAACGCGACCGACTGCTCGCCCGCGAGGCGGCGCGGGGTGTCATGCAACCGGTCTGATCCCCGATGTCGTTGCCGCACAACAGCATCCCTTGCCGGGATCCGCACCCCGCCGGGTCCCGGCAAGCGGATTCCGGGCCGGGGTCAGTGGTCGGCGCGCAGGTGGGTTACATCGGCGGCGGAGACGATATGCTCGCCGATGCGCAGGCGGCCCGCGATGTCGACATCGGTGGCAATGCCCTCGAGGGTCTGGCCACCGGGTAGTTCGGCGCGGACGGCTGCACCCAGAGTGGCGCAGCGGTCGCGGTAGACGCCGATCAGGTCGGTGGCATCCCAACCGGCGTCACGCCACGCGATGAAGCGGCGGGCGAATTCGGCCAGCAGCGACCGCACGAGCTCGGTGCGGTCGGTAACCTTCGCCCCCGCCAGCGTGAGCGAAGTGGCATGCGGCACCGGCAGTTCCGCCTCGGTGAGACTGACGTTCAGACCGACCCCGACGACGACGGCGGGTGCCCCACCACCGGAGGCGACTTCGGCCAGGATGCCCGCCACCTTGCGGCCATCGATCAGCACATCGTTGGGCCACTTCAGATTCGCGTCCACACCGGCGGTCGCACGCAGTGCGTCCACCACGGCGACACCGGTGAGCAGCGGCAGCCAGCCGAGCGCGGCCGGTTCGATGCCGCGCAGCCGCACCAACAGCGACATCGCTATCTGTGCGCGCGGCGGGCTGATCCAGGTCCGAGCATGCCGACCCCGGCCGTGCTCCTGGGTTTCGGCCAGCAGTACCGCGTGATCGGCGTCGGCCGCACCGGCCCGAGCGATCAGGTCCGCGTTGGTGGACCCGGTCGACTCCACCACATCGATGTGGGAGAAGAACGACAGCTCGGGCGACTCGATGAGACTGCGCCGCAACTGCTCTGCATCCAACGGTGGCCTGTGCACACCGGCAGGCTACTCGGTGCTCATCGACCTACCGCGGCAGGTCGACGCGGTCGTTGCCGTGGCAGGTCGGTGCGCTCGGAGCTATCCGACGAGGTCGTACTCGATGGGTGCCACCGCGCCGGAGCTCTGCTCCGCCGTGGTGGACTCGGCTGCTTCAGCGGTCCAGGACTCCGGCTCTACCACGGTCGGCTCGGTCCGCACCGGCTGCCAGCCGGTCCAGGCCGCCGCCGAGGCACGTTCGGCGGTGCTACGACTCCATTCCCACATGTGTTTCCCTCCCCTCGATGCGCTCGGCGGTGCTCAGTACGCGGCTACTCGATTCCGATCCGACATTTCCGCCGACCTCCCCTCGATCGAATTACTGACGCTCCCAGGCTATCTGGGCCCGCCCGGCAGACACCACCGATTTTCCCGGCGACGAACGGCGCGCGGCCCCCGCCGCGGTTCGGTAATCGACCAGGAAGTTTGCCGCCATTCGCATGTTGGAACATGATCTAGCTGCGGTTTTTTACTGACCGGTAAGCGACACTCGGTTACCGAGAAGCACTGGCACTGGTTACACTCCGGAGCCATGACGAGTGTCCAGCACCAGCCCGCATCGGAATCGGCGGGCGCCCCCGATATCCACACCACCGCTGGGAAGCTGGCTGATCTGCGGAATCGGTTGGAAGAGGCCAAGCACCCGATGGGTGAGGCCGCGGCCGACAAGGTGCACGCCAAGGGCAAGATGACCGCCCGTGAGCGCATCCTCGCACTGCTGGACGAGGGCTCCTTCGTGGAACTGGACGCGCTGGCTCGGCACCGCAGCGTGAACTTCGGCCTGGAGAACAACCGGCCGCTCGGCGACGGCGTGGTGACCGGCTACGGCACCATCGACGGCCGCGACGTGTGCATCTTCAGCCAGGACGTCACCGTCTTCGGCGGCAGCCTCGGCGAGGTCTACGGCGAGAAGATCGTCAAGGTGATGGATCTGGCGCTCAAGACCGGCCGCCCACTGATCGGCATCAACGAGGGCGCGGGCGCGCGCATCCAGGAGGGCGTCGTCTCGCTGGGCCTCTACGGCGAGATCTTCCACCGCAATATCCAGGCCTCCGGCGTGATCCCGCAGATCTCGCTGATCATGGGCCCGGCCGCCGGTGGGCACGTCTACTCGCCCGCGCTGACCGACTTCGTCGTCATGGTCGACGGCACCAGCCAGATGTTCGTCACCGGACCGGATGTCATCAAGACGGTCACCGGTGAGGACGTCACCATGGAGGACCTCGGCGGCGCGCACACCCACATGACGAAATCCGGTGTCGCGCACTACGTCGCCTCCGGCGAGCAGGACGCGCTGGACTACGTCAAGGATCTGCTGAGCTACCTACCGAGCAACAACCGCGCCGAGGCCCCCCGCTTCCCGGCCACCGACCCGATCACCGGGGCCATCGAGGACTCACTCACCGACGAGGACCTCGAGCTGGACACGATCATCCCGGATTCGCCGAACCAGCCCTATGACATGCACGAGGTCATCCGTCGTCTGCTCGACGACGACGAATTCCTCGAGGTGCAGGCCGAGCGCGCGATGAACATCATCGTCGGCTTCGGCCGGATCGACGGCCGCAGCGTCGGCATCGTCGCCAACCAGCCCACCCAGTTCGCGGGCTGCCTCGATATCGACGCTTCGGAGAAGGCCGCGCGCTTCGTGCGCACCTGCGATGCCTTCAATATCCCGATCATCACTCTGGTCGACGTTCCCGGCTTCCTGCCGGGCACCGGGCAGGAATACAACGGCATCATCCGGCGTGGTGCGAAGCTGCTCTACGCCTACGGTGAGGCCACTGTGGGCAAAATCACGATCATCACTCGCAAGGCCTACGGCGGCGCCTACGACGTCATGGGTTCCAAGCATATGGGCGCCGACGTGAACCTCGCCTGGCCGAGCGCCCAGATCGCGGTGATGGGCGCCTCGGGCGCCGTCGGTTTCGTCTACCGCAAGCAGCTGCAAGAGGCCGCGAAGAGCGGAAACGATGTCGACGCACTGCGCCTCGAGCTCCAGAACGAGTACGAGGACACCCTCGTGAACCCCTACGTGGCCGCCGAGCGCGGGTACGTCGACGCGGTCATCCCGCCCTCGCACACCCGCGGCCAGATCGTCTCGGCGCTGCGTCTGCTCGAGCGCAAGATGGTCACCCTGCCGCCGAAGAAACACGGCAACATTCCATTGTGATCAAGCGATAACCTCGTTGGGCCGCGCACACTGGTTTGCAGAGACGCAATGAGTCGATTCGAGGATGATGATCTTGTGATCCATATGTCTTCGAGTCGGGCATGGGCTCGATCGAAATAGAGAGAGGATCTGGCACTGTGACGACCGTGGCAGATGAAGATGTGTTGACCGCCGTCGAACTGGATCTCACAGTCGACCCGATCGCGAACGCGGTCGAGGCGGCCACACCGGCGGCAGCCCCGGCACCAGCGGTGGCCGAGCAGCCGTTCATCCAAGTCATCAAGGGTGCGCCGTCCGATGAGGAAATCGCGGCGCTGGTATGTGTGCTGTCGGCGGCCGCGAACAGCGCCGTGCACAGCGGGCCGGTCGGTCCGTCCGACTTCTGGGGTCGCCCGACCCTGATGCACCGCGGCACCTCGCCGTTCTCTCCGTACGCCTTCCCGCAACTGTCACACCTGCGCGACTGATCGGATGACGAGACTCGTTCTCGCCTCCGCGTCGCCCGCCCGCCGCGCGGTATTGCGCTCGGCAGGCATCGAGCCGGTCGTCCGGATCTCCGATGTCGACGAGGACGCCGTTGCCGCGGCACTGCCACCAGGTACGGCACCCGAAGTCGTCGTGGTCGAGCTCGCGCGGGCGAAGGCGCGGTCGGTGGCCGCCACGATTCCGGACTTCGCCGCCGATTGCGTTGTGGTCGGCTGTGATTCGATGCTGCTCGTCGACGGCGAACTACAGGGCAAGCCGCATACTCCCGAGGTAGCGCGGGCCCGCTGGTCCGCGATGGCGGGGCGCAGTGCGGATCTCATAACTGGCCATTGCGTGTTGCGCATGCGAGACGGCGAAATCGTCGCCGAATCCGTCGACTGCAGTTCCACCACAGTGCATTTCGCCAAGCCCGAATCCGAAGAGCTGGACGCCTATATCGCCAGCGGCGAGCCCTTGCAGGTCGCCGGGGCTTTCACCCTCGATGGCATGGGTGGCTGGTTCGTCGATCGCATCGATGGCGATCCATCGAGTGTTATCGGGATCGGACTACCACTGCTGCGCCGACTGCTTGGCGACGTTGGGGTCGGCATTGCGCAACTGTGGCGCCACTCGCCCAGCTGACGGCGGCGCGATCCGCGACTCCGCACCGGCCTCCGCACCGATCGGCACCGGTGTCGTATCGCGCTCCGGCTCCCGCCGTGCCATGAGTTCCAATCGGACCACGCAGAGCTCCGGCTCGACGAAGGGTTGCAGCCGGACGTTCGCCTCGCCGCGCACGCCATTGCGGTCGAGCACCTCTTTGATCAGGCCCAGGTGCACGCCGCACACCACCTCGGAATGGGTGCGCGCCAGTTCGCGCAGCGGGCAGGCGGTGAGCCGGATCAGGACCTGATCATCGGTCTCGGCGGCGACATCGCGCTCGGGTGCGAAACCGAGCTCGGACATCAGCGTCATGGTGACGTCTCTGGCGTCCTCCAATGATTCGACCGCGTGGTCACCCGCGTCGAGTTTGGCGCCCCAGGCGCGTCCGGCGGCAATGGCCGCCTCGGAGCGACGCCGGGGATCGGGGCCCAGCTGGTCGGCGAGTACCTGGGCCAGTTCCTGATAACCAACCGATCGCTGGACCGCGCTGTAACCGATGCGTGGGCGCCCACGGCCGCGCGGCGGCTGTTGGAACTGCCTTACCAGCGATTCCCTGGTAAGCACATCCAGATGGAACCGAACAGTGGTGACGTGCTGTCCGGTGATTCTGGCCAGTTCTTGGGCGTCGAGAGGTTCGCTGGCGCCACGTAGGATCGCGAGCAGTCGACGCCTCGGCCAAGAATCGGACATAGCTCACCCCTCCTCCCGGGAGACTTTATCGGATGAGGGTGCGATTTATTCGCCCATTCAGCCGATTTGTGATCTGAAACGAGTTTCACTAACGCCTCACACCCAACATCGGCGTGAGACCCGAACCGCTGTTACCACCCGTCTACCTCGTGTGAAGGACTCATATCGTGCCCGTTGCCCCGGACCCTCATCGTGCTTTCGGTGCGTACGCACATCCTCACCGACTAGTAACCACAGAGTGGCTGTCGGCAAACATCGGCACGCCGGGACTCAAAATCATCGAGTCCAACCAGGACATCCTGCTCTATGACATCGGTCACGTTCCCGGCGCCACCAAGATCGATTGGCGGGGCGACCTCAACGATCCGGTTACGCGTGACTATATCGATGGTGCACGGTTCACGGAGTTGATGCGCGCCAAGGGAATCGCGCGCGACGATACCGTGGTGATCTACGGTGATCGCGGCAACGCGCAGGCCGCGCACACGTTCTGGGTGTTCACCCTGTTCGGGCATCCGGATGTCCGACTACTCGACGGCGGACGGGATGCGTGGATCTCCGTGCGCGATACCACCTTCGATCTGCCGTACCTGTCGCGCAGCAAATATCCGACGGTTCGGCGCGACGACGGTTCGGTGCGGGCGTTCCGGGAAGATGTGCTCGCCCATCTCGGCAGGCCGCTGATCGATGTGCGCTCCCCCGAAGAGTACTCCGGTGAACTGATCCGACCACCGGTCGATCCCGAGGACGCAGCGCTGCGCGGCGGGCACATTCCGACCGCGGCGAACATTCCGTGGACCGAGGCCTGCCGCAGTGACGGCCGCTTCCGTTCCCGCGCCGAATTGGACGATATCTATGGCGCACTCTCGACGGCGGACGATCTGGTCGTCTACAGCCGAGTCGGCGAGCGATCCAGCCACACCTGGTTCGTGCTGACCTATCTGCTCGGCTTCGACAGCGTGCGCAATTACGACGGGTCCTGGACCGAATGGGGCAACTCGGTTCGCATGCCGATTGCCAAGGGGTATGAACCGGGTGCGGCGCGGACGGCCGGTACCCGCAAGGCGCGAGCCCGATAGGCGTGATCAGGGGCGCATCACAGCCGACCGCGGTATCCGATCGCGGCCTTCCCAGTCCAACCTGGACACGCAGGCCGCGGCCGCCGGGCCTGACGGTAACGCCGCGCGTGTGATCCGTGACCTACTGTGGAGTAGGCCTATCCGAGTGCGGCGGTTGTTGGCAGACTGCCTACACTCCCCCGAGACGGAAGTATGTCGACCACGGGGCGACCAAGAAGATTGCTAACAGGAGGCTCAGTGCCCAGCCATGCCAGCGCGCGGATATCGAAGGTACTCGTAGCTAACCGAGGCGAAATCGCCGTTCGCGTGATCCGGGCGGCCAAGGATGCCGGTATCGGCAGTGTCGCGGTGTACGCGGAGCCGGATGCCGATGCCCCCTTCGTGAAGCTCGCCGACGAGGCGTTCGCCCTTGGCGGCCAGACCTCGGCCGAGTCATACCTCGTCTTCGACAAGATTCTCGATGCCGCGGCCAAGTCCGGCGCCGACGCCGTCCACCCCGGCTACGGATTCCTCTCCGAGAACGCCGACTTCGCCCAGGCCGTCATCGACGCCGGGCTGATCTGGATCGGTCCCTCCCCGCAGTCGATTCGCGACCTCGGTGACAAAGTCACCGCGCGCCACATTGCCGAGCGCGCGAAGGCGCCGATGGCGGCCGGCACCAAGGATCCGGTCAAGAACGCGGCCGAGGTGGTCGCGTTCGCCGAACAGTACGGCGTGCCTGTCGCGATCAAGGCCGCCTTCGGTGGTGGCGGTCGCGGTATGAAGGTCGCGCACTCCATCGAGGAGATTCCGGAGCTGTTCGACTCCGCCGTCCGCGAGGCCACCGCGGCCTTCGGTCGCGGTGAATGCTTCGTCGAGCAGTACCTGGACAAGGCCCGCCACGTCGAGGCGCAGGTCATCGCGGACAAGCACGGCAACGTGGTGGTCGCCGGCACCCGCGACTGCTCGCTGCAGCGCCGGTTCCAGAAGCTGGTCGAGGAGGCGCCCGCGCCGTTCCTTACCGATGATCAGCGCGCGCGGATCCACGCTTCGGCCAAGGCCATCTGCAGGGAGGCCGGGTACTACGGCGCCGGCACCGTGGAGTACCTGGTGCAGGGCGACACCGTGTCCTTCCTCGAGGTGAACACCCGCCTGCAGGTCGAGCACCCGGTCACCGAGGAGACCGCGGGTATCGACCTGGTGCGTCAGCAGTTCCGCATCGCCGAAGGCCATGAGCTGGAGATCACCGAGGATCCCACGCCGCGCGGTCACGCATTCGAGTTCCGCATCAACGGTGAGGACGCCGGCCGCGGCTTCCTGCCCGCACCGGGTCCGGTTTCGGTGTACGAGGAGCCCAGCGGCCCCGGTGTGCGTGTCGATTCCGGTGTGGTGCAGGGCAGTGTGATCGGCGGGCAGTTCGACTCGATGCTGGCCAAGCTGATCGTCACCGGCGAGAACCGGGAGCAGGCACTGCAGCGGGCCCGGCGCGCGCTGGCCGAATTCCACGTCGAGGGGCTGGCGACGGTCATCCCGTTCCACCGCGCGATCGTCGAGGATCCGGCATTCATCGGTGACGGCGAGAAGTTCGACGTCTACACCAAGTGGATCGAGACCGAGTGGGTCAACAACGTCGAGCCGTACACCCCGGCCGGTGCCGCCGCTGACGAGGACGAGGAGCAGCCGCGGCAGAAGGTCGTCGTCGAGGTCGGTGGGCGTCGGGTCGAGGTGTCGCTGCCGGGCAACTTCACCGTCGGCGCCGGCGCCGCGGGTGCGGGCAGCAATGGCGCCGGGGTGATCCGCAAGAAGCCCAAGCCGCGCAAGCGTGGCGGCGCCGGTGGCGGCGCGGCCTCCGGTGACGCGGTCACCGCGCCGATGCAGGGCACCGTGGTGAAGGTCGCGGTCGAAGAGGGCCAGTCGGTCGAGCCGGGCGATCTGATCGTGGTGCTCGAGGCCATGAAGATGGAGAACCCGGTCAACGCGCACAAGGCCGGTGTGGTCACCGGACTGTCCGTGGAGGCGGGCGCGGCCATCACCCAGGGCACCGTGCTGGCAGAGATCAAGTAAACAGCTGGCGAAGACCGTCTCGGAGCGGGCGCTGGACCCCCACGTCCGCGCCCGCTCTGTCGTATCGTGGTCCGGTGACCAGCTCTGCCGTCGTGCCCACCGTCGCGGAGGTTATCCGCGACCGACGTGAATCAGCCAGCCGCGCCGACGGATATCGCCTCGCCTTGATCATCGAGGGCGGTGGCAGCCGTGGCGTCTACTCCAGCGGGATGGTGCAGGCGCTGGAGGAACTCGGCCTCGCCTCGATCTTCGATGCCGTGTACGGCACTTCGGCGGGTGCGATCAACGCCGCGTGGTTCTTGTGTGGGCGTGCGCTGTCGGGCATGCGATCCTGGACCGATCCGGTGATCATGCGACGCGCGGTCGATCCGGCCCGGCTGCTGCGCGGTCGGCCCGCCTTCGATCTGGACTACCTGGTGCACCAGGTCTACGACGGCATCGTGCCGATGGATTTTCCGGCGATTCTGGCCAATACCACCACCTTTCATCCGATCGGCACCGATACCCGCACCGGGCACGCCGTCGACCTGCACCGCCACATCGTCGATAAGCCCACGCTGATGACCGCACTGCGGGCCTCGGCCGGACTGCCGATTCTCGCGGGTCCGCCGGTGCCGCTCGGCGGTGCCGAATATCTCGACGGCGGGCTGTCCGAAACTGTGCCGATCCGCACCGCGGTGCGCGACGGTGCGACGCATGCCTTGGTGCTGCGCACCCGACGCACCGATGAACGACGCCCGCCCGCGCCACGGCTGCACCAGATCGTCGGGGGTAGTTATCTGCGCGTCCGGGCACCAGGGGCCTACCGCGCCTGGCTGCAACGGCCGTATCAACAGGATGTCGAGGACAGCATCCTGGCGGGCCTCGGCGCTGCGGCGCTGCAGATCCACCCGCCTCTCGGCTCCCCGGATGTCGACAGCGCCGCGCGCGACACCGTGCTGCTCTCCGAGGCGTTGACGATCGGGCGGCAAGCCGTGCTCACATCCCTGGCCGCGCTAGTTGAGCTCGACGGTGGCGCCGTTGGAGAGCATGAAGTCGTGTAGTTCGAGTCGGCTCGGGGTGGCGTCCGGCGGGACATCGAAGACCAGCTGGGTGGTGGCCGACTGTCCGGGCTGGAGCTCGAACGAGTAGCCGTAGCGGCGCTGGGTGGTCTGCCACATGGTCGCGATCGCATTGTGGTCGATCTGGCGGCCCTGGGTGTCCACCAGACGTTGGCCGACGGGCAGGAACCATTTCGACTCATCGGAGATATTGCGCACAGCCACGGTGACGACGGAATAGGAGCCGCTGGCGTTCTGCAATCCGATCCGCGGGACACCGGAATCCACCGAGGTGACCACGAATTCGAACTTGCCATCACGCACCGGACTGTTCAGGCCGGCCGGTACCGGCGCGGGCGGCTCGGCCGATTGCGCGGTATCGCCGTCGCGCACCGCGACCGACGGATCGGCCGTGCGCGAGCCGCCACCACTGCCGGTATTGCCGAAGGCGATCAGCGCGGCACAGCCCGCCGCCAGCATGAACGGGGTCAGGAATAGGACGACGAGTGCGCCGATCAGCCTGGACAGGAAGGACTTACGGCGCCGACGCGGAAGCTTGCGTGGCGGTGGTGCGATCCATGGGCGACGCTGTGAGACCGTCCAGCGGGGCGCGACCGGCGCGCGCCATCGTGCCCGCTTCGGTTGTGGTGCAACTCGTTTTGCCGGAGTGCGCGGCCGGACAACCGGAGTCGGTTGGACCGCAACATGATGCGGCGACCACGGTGAATGCTGTGGCGGTGTGACCGGGCCCGGTGCCAGTCGGGTTGCCACGAGCGTCGGGGTTGGACCGGGCTCGGGGAGAACCTTGGTGGGATTGAGCGGCGTCGGCGACTTGACCAGTGGCGCTGGTGATTCTGCCGATGGAGTGCGTGCAGGTGTCTGTACCTGTGCCGAGACAGGCAGCTCTGCCCTTGTCGGCGCGAGCCTCTCGGCCCCAGCCGAAGCATCCGTCACCGCCCCAGCCGGAGCACGCGTTTCAGCCCCTGCCGGAGCCGGATGGCCGACCCTGGTCGAGGCATGCGCCTGCGCCCCTAGCGGAGCATGCGTCTCTGCCCGCGTCGGCGCGAGCCTCTCTACGCCAGCCGGAGCAGGCGTCACCGCCCCAGCCGAAGCATGAATCTCCGCACCTGCCGGAGTAAGCCTCTCCCCCGAGGTCGGCAGCTGCGTCGCTATCCGCGTCGGCACGAGCATCTCTGCCCCAGCCGAAGCATCCGTCACCGCCCCAGCCGGAGCACGCGTTTCAGCCCCTGCCGGAGCCGGATGGCCGACCCTGGTCGAGGCATGCGCCTGCGC
>NZ_JBFAWD010000023.1:96068-135584 GCF_040680135.1 Nocardia sp. NPDC052112
GCCCGCGTCGGCGCGAGCCTCTCTACGCCAGCCGGAGCAGGCGTCACCGCCCCAGCCGAAGCATGAATCTCCGCACCTGCCGGAGTAAGCCTCTCCTCCGAGGTCGGCAGCTGCGTCGCTATCCGCGTCGGCACGAGCATCTCTGCCCCAACCGAAGCATCCGTCACCGCCCCAGCCGGAGCACGCGTTTCAGCCCCTGCCGAAGCATGCCTCTCCCCCGAGGTCGGCAGCTGCGTCGCAATCCGCGTCGGCACGAGCATCTCTGCCCCAACCGGAGCATCCGTCACTACCCGTGTCGGCGCGAGCCTCTCTACGCCAGCCGGAGCATGCACCTCCATCTGGTCCGGCGCGTGCGTCTCCAGCGGTGTTGACGCGAATGTCTCCACTCGCGTCGGTGCCGGCTGCTCATCCGCCCCGAGACGCTGTTGGCGCGATGGGTGCGGCTGTGGCATATCAGGGCGTGGCGGCTGCGCGGCTGGTGGGCGGGCCGACGCAGGTGGCGGGCCGACTGCCGAATGGTGGGCCGAGGGTCTGGCCGGGCCGGGCGGCGCTGATTGCGGTGCGGCATGTGGTAGGCGCGAGAGTGCGGTGGCCGCGTATGCGGCGGCGGCGAATTCGCGAGCGGTGGGGTAGCGCTGGGTCTGCTCCTTGGCCATGCCGCGGGCGATTACCGCGTCCAATTGCGGTGGGACCGCGGGGTTCACGGTTGAAACGCGCGGCGGGTCGGTCATCAGGTGGCCGTGCATCTGGCGCGCCGGGTCGGTGTCGCCGTACGGGCGGCGGCCGGTCAGGCATTCGTAGAGGACGCAGGCCAGGGAGTAGACGTCGGAGCGGGCGTCGACGGTGCCGTTGAAACGTTCCGGCGCCATATACGCCCAACTGCCGATGGCCGTGCCGGTGGCGGTGACGGCCGTCTGGCCCAGGCTCTGTGCGATGCCGAAGTCGATGAGATATGCGTGCCCACCGGTGCCGACCAGGATGTTCGACGGTTTGACGTCGCGGTGGATGAGACCGGCTCGGTGCGCCGCGTCCAGACCCGAGGCCGCCTGCGTTACGAAATCGACGGCTGCGATGGGAGTCAAAGTGCCGAGCCTGGTCAGCATTTCGGCCAGGTCGATGCCATCGACGTACTCCATATCGATGTATAACCGACCGTCGAGTTCGCCGAACCCGTGGATCGGCACGATATGCGGATGTCGCAGACTCGACCCGAGCCGGGCCTCGCGCTGGAATCGCTTTCGATAGTCCGCATCGGCGGCCACCTGCTCCGCCAACACCTTCAGCGCGACCGTACGCCCGGTTTCGCTGTCATGCGCCAGCCATACCGCCCCCATACCGCCCCGCCCGAGTAAACGGTCGAGCCGGTACTTCCCGAACTGCTCCCCCATCACTGACCTCCATCGCGGGGTGACGAGGCAGGTGGCCGCGCCGTTGCGGAGTGGGGCGGCAACCCGATCGAAACCGCATCGCCCGAACCTATTCCGACCCTAACGCCGCCACCCGCCGACGAACAGTGTGAGCTCCCCTACGTAGTCCTACTCAACACACGACTGCCACAAATGCCCCACCGATGCCTACTTGCCCGGCTTGGCGCGGCCGCCATGTCCGGGCTTGCCCTTGTTCGGCTTATCGTTGCCCGAGTCGCCATCGGCCGAATTGTTCACATGCGGATTTCCATTGCCGACCACGGTGGGGTCCAACTGCTGGCCGTCGGGTAGCTCGCCGAAGGGCTGCGCGGGAGCCCAATTCGCGATACCGCCACCCACCGTGCGACATGTGAGCGGTGTGCCATCCGCCGCAGCGGTAGTGCCATCGACATCCGGATCGCACCGCTGCCCAACCCCTGGAATCACCACGTTCGGCGACGCGGCCTGCGCCGATTCGGTCGGTACCACCGAACCGGGAACAGCCGGCGTAGTCCGACCAGACGACGGTGTCGCCGAACTCGATTCGCCCCCAGGCCGCCCCAGCCACAGCGCGAACCCGATCAAGGCAACCAGGGCAGCAATGGCCGCAGCCGCATGCCCCGGCCCGACTCCCCACACCCCCTCGCGCTCCCCCCGCAACTCAGCCTCTCGCGTCGAATCCCCCACACCCCCGTCAACCCACGTCGCCTCATGCGAAGTCCCACCCGCTCGCGCCCGCCGACCCACGACCTCATCGCCCCGAACCAGCTCACCCCGCGCCGACTCACCCATAACCTCGACATCCTGCGTCCACGCAGCTCCAGACTCGCCGTCTCGCGCCCGCTCACCCGCACGGCCACGACCTCGAACCGGCTCGCCCAAGGCCCTGCCGACCCACGCCGACTCACCCACAGCCCCGGGATGTCGCATCCACTCACCCACGGCCCCACCGGCCCACACCGACTCCCACCCAGACCCCGCCTCCCCCATCCGGGCACCTCCGCCCCGACGCAGGTTCGGCGGCCGCATCTCCGCCCACTCGGACGGCTCGCCCCGTACCGCCCCGCACACACACCCGGCACCCTTTGTCAGGGCCGGGCACCCCTCGTGGGGGGTGCCCGGATAACAGACGGGGTGCCCGGTGTGGGCATCGTGCGGCTGCTGCGCTGCGGACCCAGTGCGCTGCATCGACGCAGCCGCGGATTGGGGGACCTGCGGTCGCTCCGTTTCGATGGATCGCGTCGAGTTACCGGCAGATCGGGGGACGCATGGTCCGGGGGTCGGTTCGGCCGCATCAGTGCGCCAGGGCTTGGGTGGGGCATGGGTTGTCAGGACGGTTGAGGCGGCGATTTCGACTGTCGATGCTTCACGGCCGGTCGCCGCGGTGTACGCGGTGGCGGCGAATTCGCCTGCGCTGGAATAGCGTTGGCTTGGATCCTTGGCCATGGCGCGGGCGATGACGCGGTCCAGGGATGCGGGTACGGCGGGGTTCAGAGTGGCGGCGCTGGGTGGGGCGGTCAGCAGGTGAGCGCGCAGTTGTTGCGGTGAATCGGCATTGCCGAAAGGCCTTTGGCCGGTGAGGCATTCGTAGAGAACGCAGGCCAGCGAGTATTGGTCCGCGCGCGCTTCGGCGATGCCGTCGAAACGTTCCGGCGCCATATATGCCAGGGTGCCGATCACATTGCCGTGGGCCGTAATCGCGGGCTGGTCGATTCGATGGGCGATGCCGAAGTCGATCAGATGCACGAACCCGGTCGGGCCGACCATGATGTTGGACGGCTTGACGTCACGGTGCACCAAGCCGATCCGGTGCATGGCATCGAGCGCCATCGCGGTCTGCGCGATGATCGCCACCGCCCGCGCCGGATCCAGCGGCCCGGCTTCCCGCACCAATGCGGCGACATCGGTGCCCTCGATGAACTCCATATCGATGTATAGGCGACCGTCGAGTTCACCGAAGGCATGGATCGGAACCCGGTGCGGTCCAGGGGCCTGCGCCGCCAGGCGGGCCTCCCTGGTGAACCGCAGTCGGCAGGTCGGATCGGTCGTATGTGCGCACGCCAGGATCTTCACAGCGACGGCACGATCGGCGACGGTATCCCGGGCGAGCCAAACCTGCCCGGTCCCACCGCTGCCGAGCAACCGATCGAGGCGGTAGTGGCCGAACCACGCCTTGCCCATGTCGAACCTCCTACTACCTTCCGTTCGTCTTTTAGCTACCCGAAATCCACAGCGGCATTACCGAATCCGCGAATCAGATCCGGTGGCAGCGGTGATCATGACCCAACCGGGCTGCTCAGCGCCGCGAAATTCGATGAACCCGGAGTCGATGCCGCAGCACCGGAACGTTCAGCAAAAGCGGCTAGCCTTGCTGTTATGAGTGACCTGCCCGAGATTCGCATCGGCACCGCGGAGCGTGAGCAAGCGATGCAGCGCCTGTCCGATCATTTCGCCGCCGGGCGGCTCAGCGTGGCGGAGTTCGACGAGCGCAGCGCGGTGGTCGCGGCCGCACTGACCCGCGGCGACCTGGATAAAGTCTTTGTCGACCTGCCTGAACCCGCAGCCGTCGCCGCGGCACCCGCCAAACGCGACTCCGGATTCCTCGACGAGTGGCCGGAGCGGGTGATGGCGGTGATCCCGATCCTCGCCGTCATCCTCTTCTTCGTCACCGGCAGCTGGCTCTGGTTCCTCGCCATCCCACTCGCGGGTGCGCTGCTGTTCGGCGGTCGACACGAACACCAACGCCGCCGCCCGCGCGACCGTCGTCGCCGCCGGGAGGACTGATGGAGCCCGTCGAAATCAATGCGGGCACCTGGTACCTGCGTGCCCTGCGCGCCGACGACCGCATCGATGACCGCCCCGCCCTCGCCGACGGCGGCATCACCGATCCGAACTACGTCACTCTTCGCACTGAGCAATGGGATAACGAATCCCACTTCTCCTGGGCCGTCTGCGAACCCACCACTGCTGAACTGGTCGCCGAAATCGTCGTGACGCCTGGTGCCGACAACACCGCCGAACTCACCGGCTGGGCCCGCCCCGGTTACGAACTCGCCCTCGAAACCGGCACCACCGCGGTCCGCCGCTTCGTCGCGGGCGGCCTCGGCCTCCGACTCTCCTGAGCCGGCGGCCTCAGCGCATCACACCGGTGTGTCCGGTGGAGTAACGGCCCGGCTGCGGCCAGATGGTGAGTCCATGCGGTCCGCGCCCGACGGGTATGCGCGCCAGCAGGTTCCAGTTCTCGATATCGATTGCGTACACCTCACCGTGGTGTCGACCGGAGACCCAGAAAACGCGTCCGTCAGCGGACAGATTGCCCATATCCGGACTGCCACCGCCCGGGATGAACCACTTGCGCACCAATGCATTTGCGGCGAAATCCCAGACAGCGATGCTGCCCTCGTGCCGGTTGGTGATGAGCATCTGTTTGGAGTCGCGGGTGACATACAGGCCATGCGCCCCTTTGCCGGTCGGTACGAAACCGGTGTTCTCCCAAGTCGATGCGTCGATCGTGTAGATGCCGTCCGCGACCATATCGGCGATGAAGAAGGTGCGCCCGTCCGGGGACAGCTTGACATCCTGTGGCTTGCCACCACGTCCGCCCGGCAGGTCGATCATCTTGACCACCGTGCGCTCGGCCACGTCGAAAACCAGCATGCGGCCGATGAATTCACAACTGACCAGGGCGAATCGACCGTCGGCGGTGAAGTCCATGTGGTCGACGCCCGCGCAGTCGGGCACCGCGAGGGTATGCACCTTCTGCCAGGTGTGCGGATCGTAGAAGTCCAGTGACTTATCCGCCTCCGCGACGACCAGCGCGTATCGGCCATCCGGCGTGTAGTACATGTTGTAGGGGTCACGCACCGGAAACGGCTCGCCGGGTTTGCCGGTGCGCGGATCGATCGGCAGCAGGGTGCCCCCGCCGATCGGCAGATCATTGGTGACATACAGCGTCTGCATGTCATAGGACGGCACCACATGCTGGGGTTCCCGACCACCGGCCGGGAAGGTGTCGATCACCTGAAAGGTTGCCGGGTCGATAACCGAAACCGAATGCGATTCGCTGTTCGGCACGTAGACCAGGGGCCGATGATCGGCCACCGCCGGGCTCAACTCCCGATTCGCGGCATACACATCGGTCGGTGACAACGGCGGCGGCATGCCGGGTAACAGATTCTCCCGATGCGGCGGGGCCGCGCTGGTGGCGGCGGCGACCGTGGTGGGCGGCGCGGTGACCACACCCGCCGATCCGGCCTCGCTCGTGGCGCACCCCGCGACCGTCACCAGGACGGTCAGCGAGGCGAGCAGTGGTTGGATGGCGGAGGTTCTGGTTCCGCCGTTCGGTGCGCAGCTTCGGTGATTGCGCTGTCGGTTCACGCGCTGCACCGTGCCAGGAGGTGGTGAAGACGAGATGACATGGGTGCGAAGCCTAGGCGTTACCGCCTGGTTTCCACAGCAATCCCCGCCAGGGCGCGACGGATTGCCCGAATCATCCGGAAATACGCAGTCGGACAGTCGAATTTCGGGTTGCGGTCGGATAGCTACCCGACCGTGCCGAGTACCCGATCGAGCGCGTCGACCGCGGCATCCAACTCCGCCTCGGTCACGGTGAGCGGTGGCCGGAATCGGATACCGCACTCACCGGTGCCGAGAATCAGCACGTGCTCGCGTTCCCGCAGCGCGGTCAGCACTTCGTCCCGCAGTTCGGCCGAAGTCAGCGTGATTGCGCACATCAATCCGCGGCCGCGCGGTTCGGTGATCCGAGGGTGGTCCGCCGCGAGCTGTTCCAGACGCCGCAGCAGGTGCGCGCCGAGCGGTCGTGATCGCTCGATCAGCTCATCTCGCTCGAGCACCTCGAGGATGCGCCGGGTCCGCACCATATCGGTGAGATTGCCGCCCCAGGTGGAATTGAGCCGGGAGCTGACCACGAAGACGTTATCGGGCACCTCGTCCACGCGCCCGCCCGCCATGATGCCGCAGATCTGGGTCTTCTTGCCGAACGCGACAATATCGGGCTCGATCCCGAGTTGCTGGTAGGCCCATGTGGTTCCGGTCATGCCGACACCGGTCTGCACCTCGTCGAGGATGAACAGCGCGTCGTTGTCGTGACAGAGCCGCTGCACGGCCTGCAGGAATTCCGGGCGCAGGTGACGGTCGCCGCCCTCGCCCTGAATCGGTTCGGCGATGAAACACGCTATATCGTGCGGGTTTTCGGCGAAGGCGCGGCGCATCTGGTCGAGTGCGTGCGCTTCGGCGGCGGCGATGTCGACACCGTTGGCCGGGAACGGTGCATCGATGCGCGGCCAATCGAATGTGGGGAAACGGGCCGTCTTCACCGGGTCGGTATTGGTCAGCGACATGGTGTAGCCGGTGCGACCGTGGAACGCTCCGGTCAGGTGCAGCACCTTGGTGCCGAGTTCCGGTGCGCGCCCATGCGATTCGTTATGCCTGCTCTTCCAGTCGAACGCGACCTTGAGCGCGTTCTCCACCGCCAGTGCGCCGCCGTCGATGAAGAACAGATGCGGTAGCCGTGGATCGCCGAGCACCCGCACGAAAGTTTCGACGAAGCGGGCCATCTCGACGGTGTAGATATCGGAGTTGCTCGGCTTGTTGATCGCCGCGGCGGCCAGTTCGGCCCGGAACACTTCGTCCTCGGCCAGCGCGGGATGGTTCATGCCGAGGGCATTCGAGGCGAAGAAGCCGAACATATCGAGGTAGGAGCTGCCGTCCCGTTCATCGACGATCCGGCAGCCACGGGATTCCCGTAGATCCAGCACCAGGTCGAATCCGTCGACGAGGATGTGCGCCGACAAGATCTCATGTACCCGGGAGGCGGGAGTGACCGGTGCAGTGTCACTCCCCGCGCGGGTGCGCTCCAGTTCGATGGTCACACCCGTAGGGTACGGAAATCTTTACGAAAGTTCTACGGAATAACGGAGTAATTACGGTCAGATGGCTACCTGTCGTAGAATGTCTGCAAAATGATGGTGCTTCGAGTCCTCACGTTGGCGGTCGCCCTGATCTCCTGTAGCAACTGCTCGAGGTGCCGAGGAGAGGCCACCCGCACCAGCAACACGTAGCTCTCGTCACCGGCCACCGAGTGGCATGCCTCGATTCCGGGGATATGTTGCAGCACGGCCGGCGCGTCATCGGGTTGCGAGGGGTCGAGAGGAGTGATGGCGACGAATGCCGACAACAGCTGCCCGAGTGCCTCTGGATCGACATGTGCGGTGTAGCCACGGATCACCCCGCGCGCCTCTAATCTGCGAACCCGCGATTGCACAGCCGAGACCGATAAACTCGCCTTTTCGGCCAGATTCGACAGGGTGGCGCGACCATCGGCCATCAGTTCACGAATCAGCAGGCGATCGATGTCATCGAGTACGGGTCTTGCCGGTGTATCCGCCATCAGCGAAGGCTAACCCAGCGGAGGCCACTCGTGGCGAAAACTTTTACTCGTTAACCCACCGTACCCATCCGATATTGTTCGCGAACCCAAAGCTACAGCGGAGCAACCGATGACAGATACGCTCGACGACCACCGGACCAAGGACTTGGCCGCCCGCGCTGCCGAACTGCTGCACACACTCGGCGCGCAGACACCGGTAGCGGGCGAACTGCCCGCGCGCACGCCGATCACCGGCGGCACGCTCATGACCCTGCCCACCGATTCTCTCGACGATGCGGATGCGGCGATCAGCAGAGCAGCGGCGGCCTTCCGCGGATGGCGCACCGCACCCGCGCCGGTACGGGCCGGGGTGGTGCGGCGACTGGCCGAACTACTCACCGCCCACAGGGCCGAACTCGGCGAGTTGGTCACCCTGGAGGCCGGGAAGATCGGCGCCGAGGCCGTCGGCGAGGTGCAGGAGATGGTCGATATCTGCGAGTTCGCGATCGGACTGTCGCGCCAGCTCTACGGCAAGACCATGCCCTCGGAGCGACCCGGACATCGACTGATGGAGACCTGGCATCCACTCGGCGTGGTCGGGGTGATCTCGGCGTTCAATTTCCCGGTCGCGGTCTGGGCCTGGAATACCGCCGTGGCGCTGGTCTGCGGTGACACGGTGGTGTGGAAGCCGTCGGAGACGACGCCGCTGACCGCGCTGGCCTGCCATACGCTGTTGCGCCGCGCGGCAACCGATGTCGGCGCGGATCCCGAAGTGCATCAATTGATTCAAGGTGGGGCGGAGGTCGGGTCCCGGCTGGTCGACGATGAGCGGGTGGCACTGGTGAGCGCGACCGGTTCGGTGCGGATGGGCCGCACGGTGGCACCGCGGGTGGCCGCTCGGTTCGGGCGGTGTCTGCTGGAGTTGGGCGGCAATAACGGCGCGATCGTCACGCCCACGGCGGATGTGGAGTTGGCGGCGCGCGGCATCGTGTTCGCGGCAGCGGGTACGGCCGGGCAGCGCTGTACGACATTACGTCGGCTGATCGTGCACGCCGATATCGTCGGACCGCTGCTGGATAAAGTCGCCGGGGCGTATCGACAACTGCGCGTTGGCAATCCGCTCGACGACGGTGTCCTCGTCGGCCCGCTGATCAACGGCCGCGCCTACGAAGGGATGCGCGTGGCGATCGATCGTGCGCTCGCCGATGGCGGTGAATTGGTCTGCGGTGGTGAACGTGTCGACGGTTTCGGCGACGATGCCTTCTATGTGCGCCCCGCGATCGTGCGCATGCCCGCCCAGACCGCCGTGGTCCGCGAGGAAACCTTCGCGCCGATCCTGTACGTGCTGACCTACCGCGACTTCGACGCCGCCATCGAGCTGCACAACGGTGTGCCGCAGGGCCTTTCCTCTGCCGTATTCACCGCCGACCAGCGCGAGGCCGAACGCTTCCTCGCCGCCGACGGCTCCGATTGCGGTATCGCCAACGTCAATATCGGCACCTCCGGTGCGGAGATCGGTGGCGCGTTCGGCGGCGAGAAGCAGACCGGCGGCGGCCGGGAATCCGGGTCGGACTCGTGGAAGGCATACATGCGCCGGGCGACCAACACCGTCAATTACTCCGATCAGCTGCCACTGGCACAGGGCATCCAATTCGGCTGAGCCCCCATGGCTGCCACCACCACAAAGCATCCAATCCGGCTCAACCCCCATGGCTGCCACCACCACAAAGCATCCAATCCGGCTCAACCCCCATGGCTGCCACCACCACAAAGCATCCAACTCAGCTGAACCCCCGTGCTGCGGCTCGCGGTGGGAATACCTGATGCGCTCGCAGTCACGCACGGGATGTGCCGTGTGCGAGACAGCAGAATTGCGACAGCGTCGAGACGTCGATCCGGCGCGGCCGCATCCGCGGCATCGCGGTGGCGCGAATAAATCGCTCGCTGGACCGCGGGCGTCGACGTAACGTTGTTTGTACGACGCAGGGTGGAGCAGCTAGGTAGCTCGCTGGGCTCATAATCCAGAAGTCGCAGGTTCGAATCCTGCCCCTGCCACTGATGATCCAGGCCGGTCGGTTTCCAAACCGACTGGCCTGGCCCCTTTTTTGTGCTGCGGCGAGTCGTCGCAAGTGTCGGTAACGGGATGTATGCCAGGCCGATGGAGCGAGTAGCCCAGGCATCCAACCCTTTTAGACCGGCCTGGCAGCATCTCAGTAGGGAACATGAGAAACCGCTTCACCACACTCGTCGGCACCGGCATCGCCCTCGCGAGTGCGCTCACATTGCTGCTCAGCGGCTGCGCAGCGCAATCGAGCGGCCCCGGCCGCACCGCCGCGACGGCGTCGATCACCTCGGCCGAGACCTCGACAACGTCGCCGCAGCCGACCACGACCGCACCGCCGCCCACATCGATAACACCGACCACGACCGTCGCACCGCCGCCCACCTCGGTAGCACCACCGGCGGCGGCGCCCATACCGCCCGCACCGGCACCACCCGCCCCGCTTGCACAATCCCAATCGACCTGCGGCAACGACTCCTACCTCAACGCGGACAACCAATGTATCCACCGCCCCCAGTCCGCACCCGCTGCCCCACCCGGCGCCACCGCCCGCTGCGCCGACGGCACCTACAGCTACAGCCAAACCCGCTCCGGCACCTGCTCCCACCACGGTGGCGTCACCGCCTGGCTGTAACCTCCGGCCACCGCGACGGCGTCCCACGGTACCGGGCACCCCGTCTCCCAGCCGGGCACCCCGCACAAGGGGTGCCCGGTCCCGACAGGGGGGTGCCCAGAAACCCCGCCGGTGGCGGGAGGCAGCCTTTGCGGGGGGCGTGGGCGGGGTCACAGTTTGTCTCGCATCGTGCATAGGTTGCGCCCAGTGTGTGGGCGATCTGTTGAGCATAGTGCTCAATGCGGTTGATATCGGTTGTGCGTTCAGCTCTTCATGTACAGGATGGCGGGTAGAAATGCTCAACGAAGCGAGGTGCCCGATCGGTGCTTCGCGGACGGGTGGACGATATGACCGAGCTCGCGGACCGCGAACTGATCCCAGCCCCCTATGACCTCGCCGACCGCTACCGGGTCGGCGCGGGCACCGTTGTCCTCACCGGCGTCCAGGCGATCGCTCGACAACTGGTCGAGCAGCATGTTCGTGATCTGCGCGCCGGACGCCGGGTGGGCACCTTCGTCTCCGGATATCAGGGCAGCCCACTGGGCGGCGTCGACAAGATGCTCGGCGGGATGCCGAATGTATTGGCCGAGCACGATATTTCGTTTGTCCCGGGGTTGAACGAGGAACTCGCGGCGACCTCGGTATGGGGTAGTCAGGCCGATCTGCCCGCGGGTGCGGCGACACATGATGGTGTTGTCGGGGTCTGGTATGGCAAGGGCCCGGGGCTCGACCGCGCGACGGATGCCCTGCGGCACGCCAATATGTACGGGACGAATGCCCGCGGTGGCGTGCTGTTGCTGGTCGGTGATGATCCGGCATCCAAGTCCTCGACGGTGCCAGCGGTGAGCGAGCGTTCGCTGGCCGCGATGGGTATCCCGGTTCTGTTCCCACGCAATGCGCGCGAGATCATCACGATGGGTCTACACGGTGTCGCGCTCTCGCGGGCATCGGGATGCCTGGTCGCGCTGAAGATCGTCGCCGATGTCGCCGACGGCGCGTGGACGGTCGACGGCACGGTCGGTGACATCGACATCGCGGTCCCCGAGATCGATTGGGAGGGTAGGCCGTTCACCTATCTGCAGCGGCCGATGGCCGCACCGACCGACAGCGTGCTCGCCGAGGCCGATCTGTACGGGCCGCGCCGGAAGATGGTGCAGGCCTATAGCGCCCTCAATGAAATCGACGTCATCGAGGTGAATCCGGCGGGTGCCCGCATTGGAATCGCTGCCACCGGAACCACATTCGACGCTGTGCGCCAGGCGCTGCTCGACCTCGGGATCGACGACGACGCGCTGGATCGCGCCGGGGTCCGATTGCTGCGCATCGGGATGCCGTATCCCATTGCGCCCGAAAGGGTCCGGCAGTTCGCCGAAGGGTTGGAGCGGATCGTTGTCGTCGAGGACAAGACCGCGTTCATCGAAACGCAGATCCGCGAGATCCTCTACGGCACTGCCGATGCGCCGCAGATCATCGGCAAACGCGATGCCGAGAACCGGCCGCTGTTCGCCCAGGACGGCGAGCTCACCTCCAGTCGAATCGTGGCACCGCTGCGCCGCGCGCTGCAGGGTCGGCTGGAGATGAAACGTCCCTTGCCGCAACCACTATCGCTCGCCGTTCTGCCTGCGAAGCGAGCCGCCTACTTCTGCAGCGGCTGCCCGCACAACCGGTCCACCGCGGTGCCGGAAGGGTCGATCGCCGGTGGTGGCATCGGCTGCCACACCATGGTGACGTTGTCCGGTCGCGACGACAGCAAGGTGACCGGGCTGACCCAGATGGGCGGCGAGGGTGCGCAGTGGATCGGGCAGGCACCGTTCACCTCGGTACCGCATCTGTTCCAGAACATCGGTGACGGAACGTATTTCCACTCCGGACAACTCGCCGTGCAAGCCTGTATCGCCGCCGGTGTGAACATCACCTACAAGCTGCTCTACAACGACGTCGTCGCGATGACCGGTGCGCAGGACGCCGAGGGCGCACTCGCGGTCCCCATGCTGACCCACAAACTCACCACCGAGGGCGTGCGGCAGATCATCATCTGCGCGGACGAACCCAAGAAGTACCGCAAGCGCGACCTCGCCGCCGGAACCCTGCTCTGGCACCGGGATCGGCTCGACGAAGCCCAGCGCACCCTGCGCGAGATTCCCGGCGTGACCGTGCTCATCTACGACCAGCACTGTGCCGCCGACGCGCGCCGCCAGCGCAAACGGGGCACGCTGCCGGTCCGGCGGACCCGGGTGGTCATCAACGAGGCGGTGTGCGAAGGCTGCGGCGACTGCGGTGTCAAGAGCAACTGTCTGTCGGTGCAACCGGTCGATACCGAATTCGGCCGCAAGACCCGCATCGACCAGACCTCCTGCAATACCGATTACAGCTGCATGGACGGCGATTGCCCCTCCTTCGTCACCGTCGAGCTGCCGGATCCGGCGAAAGCCGAGAAGCGCAAGACAAATCGACGCCCCGAGCCGCCGGTACTGCCCGACCTGCCGAATGGTGCACCGGCGAGGACGCAGAACGTATTTCTCGCCGGTATCGGCGGCACCGGAATCGTGACCGTCAACCAGGTGCTCGCGACCGCGGCATTGCGCGCCGGGTACGAGGTGGCGAGCCTGGACCAGATCGGCCTGAGTCAGAAGGCCGGGCCGGTCGTATCGCACCTGCGCTTCGCGAGTGGCGAATTGGAACCCGCGAACCGCCTGACCCCGGGTTCGGCCGATTGTATCGTCGCGTTCGATCTGCTCGCCGCGACCGATAGCAAGAATCTGGCCTACGGGTCGGAGCAGACCACTTTGTCGGTCGCGTCGACCAGCAAGACGCCGACCGGCGCTATGGTCTACGACAAGTCCGTCGCGTATCCCGAAGAGCGCGAACTGCTTTCCCGACTCGAGCAGGTGTCGCATTCGGTGCGATCGTTCGACGCGCTGGCCGCGGCCGAGGTGCTGTTCGGCAATACCGCGGCCGCCAACTTCCTGCTCGTCGGCGCCGCGTATCAGATCGGCGGTCTGCGCATACCCGCTTCGGCCATCGAGGAGGCCATCGAAATCAACGGCGTTGCGGTGCAGGCAAATATCGCGGCATTCCGCTGGGGTCGGGTGGCGGTTGCGCGGCCGGCGGAATTCGCCGCCGTCACGGCTCGCACGACGCACAAGGGTACCGAAATAGCGATTCCGACAGACCTTTTCGGCGGTGTAACCGCGACAGGTGAGACTCGGCGGCTGCTCGAAATGCGTGCCGTCGAGCTGATCGGCTTCCAAGGCGTGCGCGTCGCCCGCGACTATGTCCATGTCGTGCAACGTATTTGGGAGGCCGAGCAACGCGTCACCGATCGCACCGAATTCAGCGAGCAGGTGGCCCGCGGCCTCTACAAGTTCACCGCCTACAAGGACGAATACGAGGTGGCCCGCCGCTTGACCGATCCGGCCTTCCTCGACCAGGTCAGCGAGCAACTCCCGGACGGCGCCGACCTCACCTACCGCCTACACCCGCCGATCCTGCGCGCCATGGGCCGCAAGAAGAAGATCGGCCTCGGCCCTCGCAGCCACTTCGCCCTGCGTGTCCTCGCCAGGGGAAAGCGACTGCGCGGCACCAAGTTCGATCCCTTCGGTTACGCGCACGTCCGCCGCGTCGAACGCACCCTGCTCGCCCATTACACGGATATGGTGACCACCCTGGCCATCAACCTCGCCCCAACGGACTACGACCGCGCCGCCCGAGCCGCCGCACTCCCCGACGTGGTCCGCGGCTACGAGGACATCAAACTGGCCAACGTCGAACTCTACCGAAACGCCCTCCGCGAGCTCGGCATCGAACCCCCCGCACTCTGACCTTGGCACCCCGTCGCGACACCCGGCCCTCTACACGGGGTGCCCAGTCGTAAGACAGGGTGCCCGACCATCAGAGCGAGCGCCCAGCCACCAGACCAGGCACCCCATCGCGGCACCCCATACAGAGGGTGCCCAGTGATAAATCGGGGTGCCCGGTCGTCGGACCGAGCGCCCGATCATTAGACAGAGCGCCCAGCCGTCGAACCGAGTGCCCACCATTGGACCGAGCGCTCCGCCATCGGACGGACCGCTCGGCCATCAGAGCGAACAACCCGCCATCAGACAGAGTGCCCGACCATCAGAGCGAGCGCCCCGCGGTCAGAACCAGCGCCCCGCGGTCAGAACCAGCACCCCGCGGTCAGAACCAGCACCCAGCCACCAGACCGGGCACCCCATCGCAGCACCGGGCACCCCATCGCAGCACCGGGCACCCCATCACAGCACCAGGCACCCCACATCACAGGGAATCAGGGCACAAGATGGGGTGCCCGCCATCAGACAGAGCGCCTCGCCATCACAGCCAGCGCCCGGCCGCCAGGCCCAGTGACCAGCCACCAGACCGGGCACCCAGTCTCGACACCCGGCACCCCATACAGAGGGTGCCCAGTCGTAAGACGGGGTGCCCGGTTGTCAGGCCGAGCGTTTGACTACCAGGCAGAAGGGCTCAATCGCTGGAGGAGTATCCAGTTGTGCGGCGGTGCCTGGTCGGTTCAGATGCGGGGAGTGCGGAGCCAGGTGCCGAGGCGTGGGGTGTGGCAGGCGATTTCGGCTGCGGAGTGGAGGCGGTGCAGCCATTGGGTGGGGTGGTCGATGTCTCGCCAGACCCAGCGGACAACGATCCAGCCGAGTGCGCGCAGGGCGTCTTCGCGGACCTTCTCGTCGATGACGACATCCTCGGGAGTACGCGGGCCTCGCATTTCGCCGCGGTACTTGATCATTCCGTCGAACTCGCCGACGACACCCAGTTCGGGCCAGAGAAAGTCGACTCTGGCGACCCGGGACCCATCGGGCGCACTGATGTGCGCCTGCGGTTCCGGAACTGGCAGGTCGAGTGCGCGCAACGCGACGCGGCTTCGCGATTCACCGACGGATTCGGCTCGTCCATCGAGGAAGTCGACCACCCGCTTCGCGGCGGGGCAGCCAGGTCTACCGGCGGCCCGGGTGAGTTGTTCGTTCAGCTCATCCCGGGAGGTCTTGCCCATCCGTAATCCGGCGTCGCCGATCACAACGGCCTGCTCGAACGGCAGCGTCCGCGCGAGGTCGATGACGGTGCGCGCGACGGATGTCGCCCGCAGTTCGTCGATCTCGACTTGCTCATCCGGTGCGATCCGTCCCCGGTGCACGACCAGCTGTCGTCGAGTGCGACATCCGCCACTACGGTCACGAGTCACGTGAACCTGGGAGAGCGGCACCGACCAAAGCGGTAGTTCGTGGATGGCCGCCGCCGACACATGGGAGATCCGCGCGTCTGGGCTCACCATCGCTGTCGCCGCGCGGGCCGCGATTATGTGACGCTGCGCGGCGGACAGTCCGACGGCACTGGTGGCATCGAGGTAGTGCCCCCGACGCATTCGGCACCATGTCCGCCCGCCCAGCTCGTGGTCGGTATATCCCGCGGCAAGCGCGGCACGACGAGATATCGGCTCAGGAATCCCCATACCGTCGATACTCGGCATCGGGCCCGGGTTCGGCCATCCCCGAGCACCGAATTGGGGATAACAACGCGGCTGTGGATAACTATTCGGTGATGGAACGAACCTGCTGTTCGTATTCGGCGCGGGTTTCGGCGTCGACCGGGTGTAGGGCGCGGTCGCCGTCGAAGAGTTTGCGTATCAGGCGGACTGCGCGTTCCGGAGCGGCGGCGAGGGCTATGTCGATGGGGCCCAAGTAGTTCGGGACGGCTACTTCGGCCTTGCGGGTTTCGCAGGTATGCAGGATGGCCGCGGCGACGTCTTCGGGGTCGACGGTTGGCATGCCCTTGCCGAGGGTCAGGCCGGAGGAGAGGCGGGTGCGAACGGCCGAGGGCATGACGCAGCTGACACTGACACCCTGCGGCGCGAACTCCAAACGTGTTGGACAGGCCTACGGCGGCGAATTTGCTGGCGTTGTAGACGGCGAGACCGGCGACGGGGATCTTGCCCGCGAGCGAGGCGACATTGACGACGTGTCCGCGACGGCGCTCGATCATGCCGGGCACCACGGCGCGCATGCCGTGGATGAGGCCCCAGACGTTGATATCGATGGTGGCGTGGCCGACCGCATCGGGCTCGTCGAGAAACGCGCCCGCGGGCATGACACCGGCGTTGTTGACGAGTACGTCCACCGCGCCGAAGTCGGCAACCACCTTGTCCCATTGGTCGCGGGCACGAACGTCGAGTTCATAGGCACGGGCACCGATCGCGGCAGCGGCGGATTCCGCTGCGGCCGTGTCGACATCGGCAATGGCGATATCGGCGCCCTTGTCCGCGAACAGGTCCGCGGTCGACTGTCCGATGCCGCGACCAGCGCCGGTGATCAGCACCCGCGCGCCCTTCAGGTCGATCTCCGGATAACCGTGACCGAGGATATTCATGCGAAAACTCCTTGCTCCAGCGCTTGTCGGGTGCTGCGCAGACTGTGTTCGAACGTTTCGAGGCGGCGGCGACCGTCCATGAAATTCGGGCCCATCACCGCGAGATCGGCTGCGGTGGCACCGATCACGAGCACGCGCGTACCTGCCGCTCGCAACATCGCGACCTCGGCCGCGAGCTGGGTGCTCATGCGATTGCGCAGCTGCCGCTCCAGGAAGTGACCGGGACCGGTCGCGGGAACAGCTGCGACGGAGGCCATCGGTGCGAGCACCAGCACCTCGTCGAGTTGTTGTGCGGCAAGCAGATCCACCGATGCGGTCGATCCGGCACCACCGTCGATGAAGCGGCGGCCGGCGATCGATACCGGCGGGAACCAACCGGGTACCGCCCACGACGCTCGCAGCGCCTCGCCCAGGATCGCGGGCGGTGCGGCGGGCGATCCGAACGGAACCCGTTCTCCCGTCGCATAATCCATGCTCACCAGCCAGGTGGCGGGATGAGATACCCAGGAGCGGCCGGGGTTCAGGCGCTCGGCCAGGTTCTGCAGCCAGCTCGCATCACCACCGCCGATCGGCAGCAGGCCACTGCCCGCGGTGAGCAACCGCTGTCCGGTCGCGGGCGCACGCAGGCCCAATGCCAGCTCACCCAGCCGCGGCCGGGGCAGCGGCGGGAATCGTCCGGGCTCGGCACGCATATGCGCGAGGAGAATCGGATTCGTCGAGGTACCGCGCTGCATCGCGACGAGTCCATCCACGCCGATACCGCTGCCGAGCAGGGTGACCGTCTCGGCACCCGCCGACGTGCCGAGCAGTACATCCGCCTCGCGCGGATCCCAGTCCAGCACCTCGCGGGCGGCGTCCAGCGCGGCGACGATCCAGGCGAATCCGAGCGTGCCGCCGCAGCCGATGGCCAGGCCGCGCCGTTGCGACCGGTTTTTGTTACCCATGGTTTCAAACACTAGCAGAATTCAAATACCTTCGGTATCCGAAATCCGACGGTACGTAGAATCAGCGGTATGGCACGTCTGACCCGGTCCGAGAGTCAGGCCCGCACCAGGGCCGATCTGATCGCGACCGCACGCGACCTCTTCCTGGCCGAGGGCTATGCGAAAACCAGTCTGGAACGGGTCGCGGAGGAGGCCGGGTACTCGAAGGGCGCGGTCTACTCGAATTTCCGCACCAAGAAGGAGCTGTGTCTGGAGGTACTCGGGCTGATCCACTCGACGAAGTTCGGCGAGGTGGCCGACCTGATCGCGGCGGGCGAGACACTCGACGATCAGTTGGCGCGATTCCACGAATGGGCCGAGCACACCATCGGTGATGTCGGCTGGACGATGCTCGAATTCGAATTCGCGACAGTCGCCCGCGACGATCCGGAACTGCAGGCCGCACTGGTCTCCAGCCTCGCCATGATGCGCGGTGCCGTCGCGGCGCAGGTGCAGACGCTTTCGGACACGATCGGAATCCCATTGCCGATGCCCGCCGAGGATGCCGCGACCGCGATCCTGAGCATGGGTATCGGACTCGGCATGCAGCGCGCCGTCGATCCGTCGATTCCGGTTCGGCTGATCACCGATGCGGTACGACTGCTCGTGACCATGGGCGATGGACCGCTGCGCGCGATGAGCTCGGACCTCACGCCGTGAAGTGCAATGTCCATTCGCCGCGGAAGTGCAGCCGGGTGACACTGCCCGGCGGAATGTCGATCCGCCAGAACGATTTCGGCGGCGCGTCCAGGGTCACCAGCAGCGCCGCGCGGATCACCGCCGGATGGGTCACCGCGATGGTGGACATACCTTCGGAAGCGATTTCGGCCATCCAGTACCTGGTCCGTTCGACCACATCGGTCACCGATTCGCCACCGTGACCACGGAACTGCGGGTCGGTCAGCCAGGCGTACAGCTCATCCTGTGGCACCGACATCAGTTCACCGCCGCGCCACGCGCCGGCATCCAGATCGCGCAGCCGGGTGTCCTCCTCGCCCGGAAGTCCCATCAGCGCAGCCGTTTCCACGGTCCGACGTTCGGGTCCGGTGAGCACCCGAGCCGCGGTCAGGCGGCCGCCCGCCACGATTGCTCGGCGACCGGCCTCGGTCAGCGATTCGTCTACTGGAAAACGTGCCTTTCGCATCGCCTCGGTCATGCCATGGCTGACCAGGTCGAGTCTGAGCACCTTTTGCACGGTTGGAAGCGTACGGCGCGACACTGGCGGCCGTACTTCGATTGCCACCCCTTCGCTCGGCCCTCGAGTCATTTGCCGGACTCGAGGTATTTCGGCCGCCGCCGCTGGTTGTCGGTGCTCGGGTGCACACTGATGCCATGGCCCAGTTCTCCACCGCGACCCAGGAGTGGTTCGACGGCGCGTTTCCCGCGCCGACATCCGCTCAGTTGGGCGCATGGCAGGCCATTGCCGCAGGCGAGCACACCTTGGTCGTCGCGCCGACCGGTTCGGGCAAGACGCTGTCGGCCTTCCTGTGGGCCATCGATCAACTCGCGACCCGACCAAAGCCCGAGGGCAAGGTCGGCACCTCGGTGCTCTATGTGTCACCGCTGAAGGCGTTGGCGGTGGACGTCGAGCGGAATCTGCGCGCGCCGCTGGTCGGGGTCACCCAGACCGCCAGGCGGCTCGGCCTGGACCCGCCGACGATCACCGTCGGTGTGCGTTCCGGCGATACCAGTGCGGCGGACCGGCGATCGATGCAGCGGACACCGCCCGACATTCTGATCACCACGCCCGAATCGCTGTTCCTGATGCTCACTTCGGCCGCCCGGGAGACGATGAGCAATATCGGCACGGTGATCGTGGACGAGGTGCATGCCATCGCGGGCGGTAAGCGCGGTGCGCATCTGGCGCTGTCGCTGGCCCGGTTGGATCTGCTGACCGAGCGGCCGGCGCAGCGGATCGGGCTCTCGGCGACGGTGCGGCCGCCCGAGGAGGTCGGGCGGTTCCTGGTGGGGAATGCGCCGATCACGATCGTTTCGCCGCCCGCACCGAAGACCTTCGACTTGTCTGTGCGCGTGCCGATCGCGGATATGACCGAGCCGGGCGATTCCGATCAGCCCGGATCGATCTGGCCGCATGTGGACGAGGCGATCGTGGATCTGGTGCTGGAGCACCGGTCTTCGATCGTCTTCGCGAATTCGCGCAGGTTGGCCGAGCGGCTGACCGCGCGGCTCAACGAGGCGTATGCGGCTCGGTTGGGCGAGGCCGTCGACACCGTGTCCGATTCGCCGGGCGCGGGGCCCTCGGTGGTTACGCAAACTGCCTCCTCCGGGCCGAACGCGCGCGGCGGGCACAAACCGCCCGCCCAACTCGGTGCGTCGACCGAAGTGATCCATGGCGCCGATCCGCTGCTGGCCCGCGCACACCACGGTTCGGTGAGCAAGGAGCAGCGCGCGCTGATCGAGGACGATCTCAAGAGCGGACGGCTGCGCTGCGTGGTTGCCACCAGCAGTCTCGAACTCGGAATCGATATGGGCGCGGTGGATTTGGTGGTGCAGGTGGAGGCGCCACCGTCGGTGGCGAGTGGGTTGCAGCGGGTCGGGCGGGCCGGACACCAGGTCGGTGAGATCTCGCGCGGGGTGCTGTTCCCGAAGCATCGCACCGATGTCATCCACTGTGCGGTCGCCGCACAGCGGATGACGGCCGGGCAGATCGAGGCGCTGGAAGTTCCCGCGCACCCCTTGGACATCCTGGCCCAGCAGACCGTCGCGGCCTGCGCGCTCGAGCCCATCGATGTCGATGCCTGGTTCGACACTGTGCGCGGCACCGGCAATTACGCATCGCTGCCCAGGTCGGCATATGAATCGGTACTCGATCTGCTCGCCGGTCGCTATCCGTCGGACGAATTCGCCGAATTGCGGCCCCGGCTGGTCTGGGACCGCGACGCGGGCACGCTCACCGGTCGCCCCGGTGCTCAGCGCCTGGCGGTGACCTCGGGTGGCGCGATACCGGACCGCGGTCTGTTCGCGGTCTATATGGTGGGCGAAAAGGCCTCGCGGGTGGGCGAACTCGATGAGGAGATGGTGTACGAGTCGCGCGTCGGCGATGTATTCGCCCTCGGCGCAACCAGCTGGCGCATCGAGGAGATCACCTTCGATCGGGTGCTGGTCACCCCCGCGTTCGGACAGCCGGGACGGTTGCCGTTCTGGCATGGTGACGGACTCGGCCGCCCCGCCGAACTCGGTGCGGCGCTGGGTGAATTCATACGCAAGCTGGGTGGACGCAAGGCCGGTGCGCATTCGCCGCAGGATTTCGACCCGAAGGCCGACGGAAAGAAAACGGCCGCGGCGGATCCGGCGTTCGCCGCACTCGTGCGTGGGGCTGTCCTCGACGACAATGCCACCGCGAATCTGGTGACCCTGCTCGATGAACAACGCACTGCCACGGGACAATTGCCCACCGATAAGACCCTGATGGTCGAGCGGTTCCGCGACGAACTCGGCGATTGGCGGCTGGTTTTGCATTCGCCGTACGGCCTGCCGGTCCATGCGCCGTGGGCATTGGCGATCGGTGCCCGGCTACGCGAGCGATTCGGGGTGGATGTCGCGCCGAATGCCTCCGACGACGGAATTGTGGTGCGACTGCCCGACACCACCGACGATCCGCCCGGTGCCGAGCTCTTCGTCTTCGAACCCGATGAGATCGACGATATCGTCACCGAACAGGTCGGTGGATCGGCACTGTTCGCATCGCGATTCCGGGAGTGCGCGGCGCGGGCGCTGCTGCTGCCCCGACGCGATCCGGGTAAGCGTGCGCCGCTGTGGCAGCAGCGGCAGCGTTCGGCGCAATTGCTCGATGTGGCGCGGAAGTTTCCGGACTTTCCGATCTTGTTGGAGACGGTGCGCGAATGTCTGCGCGACGTTTACGATCTGCCCTCGCTACGCGAGCTGCTCGGACGGGTGGCACGCCGCCAGGTGCGATTGGTAGAGGTCGAGACCGCGACACCGTCACCGTTCGCCAATTCGCTGCTGTTCGACTACATCGGGCAGTTCATGTACGACGGGGACAGTCCGCTGGCCGAACGTCGGGCCGCGGCGCTGTCACTCGATTCGAGTCTGCTCGCCGAACTGCTCGGGCGGGTGGAGCTGCGGGAGCTGCTGGACGCCACCGTCATCGAGCAGACCGAGCGGGAATTGCAGCGGCTGACACCCGAACGTTCGGCGCGGGATGCGGAAGGGTTGGCCGATCTACTGCGGCTGCTCGGACCACTCACGGCCGAGGAAGCCGAACAGCGATGCGTCGATGCCACAGCGGTTCGACCCGATACGGCAAAGCCCGTGGAGCGGACCGGTGATCCGGCGGAATGGTTCGCCGACTTGGTGAAGTCGAAGCGCGCACTCGAGGTCACCTTCGCCGGACGAACCTGGTGGGTCGCGGTGGAGGATGCCGCACGCCTGCGCGACGCGCTCGGCGTACCGCTCCCGATCGGCACCCCGGCCGCATTCATCGAACCGGTCGCCGATCCACTCGGCGACCTGGTCGGGCGCTATGCCCGCACGCACGGACCGTTCACTACCGAAGCCGTGGCCGCCCGTTTCGGACTCGGTACCGCGGTCGCCGCGACGGCTCTGCATCGACTGGTCACGGAAAAGCGTGTGGTAGAGGGGGAATTCACACCCGCGGCCAGTGGCTCGGAATGGTGCGACAGCCAGGTGCTGCGCCGATTGCGCCGCCGGTCGCTCGCGGCCGCACGGCACGAGGTGGAACCGGTAGCGACCGCCGCCTTCGGTCGCTTCCTGCCGTCCTGGCAGCACATCGGCACCGGTGAATTGCGCGGCGTCGACGGGGTCGCGGCGGTGGTGGAACAGCTTGCGGGAGTGCCGATTCCCGCTTCCGCATGGGAATCGCTGGTATTGCCCGCGCGGGTGCGCGATTACTCCCCTGCCATGTTGGACGAGTTGATGGCCACCGGTGAGGTCATGTGGTCCGGGCACGGCGCCATTACCGCCAAGGACGGCTGGATCGCGCTGCACCTGGCTGATCAGGCGCCGTTCACGCTGACGCCTGCCGACGAGATCGAACTGTCCGAGGTGCACCTGCGCCTGCTCAGCGCGTTGGGCGCATCGATCGCTCCATGGACGCCGCTCGGAGCCGATACCGAGGCACCGCCCGGCGCGGGAGCAGAGCAGGTTGTATCGCTGGACGATGATGCGGCACAGGATATTTCCGCGATTCCCGGCATTTCCACCACAGCCAACGCCGCCGGGCCACTGCGGCTTCCGCCGGTCCTGCACGGCGGCGGCGCGTACTTCTTCCGGCAACTCTCCGATACCACCGGACTTCTCGACGACACCGCAGTCGCGAACGCACTGTGGGAGCTCGTTTGGGCAGGCGTGGTTTCCGGTGACACCTTCGCTCCCGTCCGCGCACTGCTGTCGGGGACCGCACGGACCACAACCGCCCATCGCACACCGCGGCGCGCGCCACGCGGACGGGCTTACCTGCCACGACCGAATATGCCGACCAGATCCGGACCACCCGCCGTCGCGGGCCGCTGGTCCCTGCTGCCGGATCGGGTGGCCGACAATACCCTGCGCGCCCACGCCACGGCGGACACCCTGCTCGAGCGGTACGGCGTACTGACCCGCGGCTCGGTGCAGAACGAGGGTGTGCCGGGCGGATTCGCGCTCATGTACCGTGTGCTCACCGAATTCGAGGATCGCGGTCGTTGCCGCCGTGGCTATTTCATCGATTCGCTGGGCGGCGCACAGTTCTCCACTACCGATGTGGTGGACCGACTGCGTTCCTTCGACACCGAACGCCTCCGCCCCGACACCGGCGGAAGACGCCGCAGCGCCGCATTCGCCATAGCGGCGAGCGATCCCGCGAATCCCTACGGCGCGGCGCTGCCCTGGCCGAAGGGTCCTTCCGAAGGCGCGGGCCACCGCCCCGGACGCAAGGCTGGCGCCATCGTCGTACTCGTCGACGGCGAACTCGCGCTCTATCTGGAGCGCGGCGGAAAAACGCTGCTCACCTTCACCGAGGATCCGAACGTCCGCCAGGCCGCGGCCACCGCCCTGGCCGATCTGGTGCGGGACCGCCGCGTCGACGCACTGGTGATCGACCGCGTCGACGGAGAAACCGTGCACGGCAACACCTTCGCCGGTTTCCTCACCGAGGCCGGATTCTCCGCAACCCCACGCGGCCTCCGTTTGCGGAGCAAGCCGTGACCCGGCGACGAACCCGCACACGGCTACCGCTACGGCAACGCGGCACGCGCAGCGATGACCACTCAGACACTGCGAAGCCAGAACCGCGCGACAACAACCACGCACACAGCCAAGCCACAACCACACGACAACAACCACGCACGCAACCAAGCCACAACCACGACCGCGCGACAACACCACGCACACAAGCCAAACCACACGACGACGGCCACGCACACAAGCCAAACCACAACCACACGACGACAGCCACGCGCACACCGCGAAGCCGGAATCGCGCGGGGATGCGCGCACTCGCACGGCGGAGCCGACGTTGACCCCGGCCCGAATCAACCTAGGGTCGAGCCATGCCGGAAGGTGACACCGTATTCCTGACCGCGGCCAGACTGCGGCTCGCGCTGGAAGGGAAAACGCTGATCCGCAGCGATTTCCGGGTGCCGCGCTATGCCACGGTCGATCTGGTGGGGCAGCGGGTCGAGGGCGTCGGGAGCTATGGCAAGCATCTGTTCGTCCGAACCGACGAGGTCAGCGTGCACACCCATTTGAAGATGGAGGGCGAATGGCGGACCTACTGCGCCGGTGAACGGTGGACGCGGCCGCCGGTGACCGCCCGGCTGGTGCTCGGCACCGATGACACCGAGGCGGTCGGCTTTTCGCTCGGCACCGTCGAGGTGCTGCGACGCGCGGACGAGCACACCGCCACCGACCATCTCGGCCCGGATCTGCTCGGCGCGAACTGGGATGTGACCGAGGCGGTGCGACGGCTGGCGCGGTATCCGGCCCAACCGATCGGCCTCGCCCTGCTCGACCAGCGCAACCTGGCCGGTATCGGCAATATCTACCGTAGCGAAATCTGCTTCCTGCGCCGGGTGCACCCGGCCACCCCGGTCGGCGACGTCCCCGACCTGCTCGCCCTCGTGCACGAGGCCCATCGCGTACTCACCAAAGCCGCCACCGAACCACCGTGGCGGCCACTGGCCTATGGCCGCGCCCGCCGCCCGTGCCAGCGTTGCGGCACCCGCATGGTCGTCCATCTGCTCGGCGAAACCGAACCCCAACCCGGCCGCACGGTCCGGAACACCCAGTCCGACCGGATCACCCAGCGCGAACGCGGCATCTACTTCTGCCCCCGCTGCCAGCCCGAACCCGCCTGATGACCCGCTGATTGCCCTTCAGTTGCTAACACTTGTCCACTCTTGCGCGACTAGCTATCGGGAGCACGAGTAAGCAGGTAGGAGCTGGCAAGAGTGATGGCACTTGGCACCGGAACGCGACGTCTCATCGCGATTGCCAGTCGACTACTCGCCGCCTTCCTCGCCCTCGCCGCCACCGCGGTCTTCAGTTATCTACTCCTGCATGCCCTTTCCCCCACCGGCGATCCGAGCACCCCGAATCCACCACCACCAACCACCTCGAATAGTCGCCAGTATTCCGAACTAACTAGACCGGTCGTCATAGTTCACGTACCGTGAGGGCGTGGCACCTCGCACCGACTCCCGCCAACGCTTCATCGACGCCGCGGCCGACCTCTTCCACACCCAGGGCTATCACGCCACCGGCCTGAATCAACTCGTCAGCGCGGGCGGCGCACCCAAGGGTTCGCTGTACTTCCACTTCCCCGGCGGTAAGGAGCAACTAGCCGCCGAGGCCCTCACCCAATCGAGCAGGCAACTGCGCGACCGACTCGACACGGTCCTCGCCGATGGCGGCGATATCGCCACCGTCTTCGACATCCTCACCGCGCTGCTCGTCGAATCCGATTTCGAGCGCGGCTGCCCGATCGCGACCATCGCGCTCGACGCGGCACGTGAGAGCGAACCGATCAGGCAGGCATGCGTCACCGGTTTCGAATCCTGGCGCGAGTCGATCGAAAAGTATCTGCGCGACAAGCGAATCGGCCGCGAGCGGGCGACCGAACTGTCCACGGTCGCGCTGGCCACGATCGAGGGCGCCCTACTGATCGCGAAGACCACCCGTGATGTCGCGCCGCTGCGCGCGGTCGCCGCCCACCTGCATACCACCTTCGAACGGGAGCTGTCCTGATGCGTGTGCACCACCTCGATTGCGGCACCATGCGCCCACTCGGCGGCCGACTCTTCGACGGCACCGGCAGCATCTTCCGCCGCGCCGAAATGGTATGCCACTGCCTGCTTCTCGAACTCGACTCCGGACTCGTACTGGTGGAGACCGGCATCGGCGAGCAGGCGGTGCATCGGCCCGAAGAATGGCTCGGCCGCCGCTTCGTCCGACTCACCAATCCGGTCCTCGATCTCGCACAGACCGCGGTGCGCCAGGTCGAAGCGCTGGGTTACCGCCGCGAGGACGTGCGCGATATCGTGCTCACCCATCTCGACCTCGACCATGCGGGCGGTCTCGCCGACTTCCCGCACGCGCGGGTGCATGTATACGCCGAGGAACTGCGTGCCCTACAGGGCGGGCATACACCCGAAGAACGCTTGCGCTACAAAGAACCTCAGTTCCGGCACGGTCCGCACTGGGAGTCTTATGCGGATACCGGCGACAGCTGGTTCGGTTTCGACGCCGTGCACGAATTGACCGGTCTGCCACCGGAAATCCTGATCATCCCGCTCGCCGGGCATACCCGCGGTCATGCGGGCGTCGCCGTCGATACCGGCAACGGCTGGCTGCTGTCCGCGGGCGACTCCTACTACCACCCCGGCGTCCTCGCCCCGGTGCGTCCGCGACAACCGCTCGGCACAGCCATGTTCGAGAAGAATGTGCAGACACTTCCCGCCGCCCGCATCGGGAATCAGCAGCGGTTGCGCGAACTGGTGCGCGACCATGGCAACGAGGTCACGGTGTTCTCCGCGCACAGTTCGATCGAATTCCACGCCATGGAGCAGATCGGCGTTTAAGCCAAACCCTTGACGGCCCAAGCACTCACGATTAACTTGCGGAATGTAAGTTAACCTAGGGAGTGCAATGTGAACGATCCGCGGCGGTACGTGGTCATCGGGGGCGGACTGGCCGGGCTCGCATCCGCGGTTTGGTTGGCCGAGGCGGGTAAGCAGGTCACCCTGCTCGAACGCCGCGGCCGACTCGGCGGCCGGACGCATGCGATGAAAGTCGAAGCGGCCGACGATCTTCCCGATAATGGCCAGCATGTGATCGCCAGCGGTTACGACCATCTGTTCCGCTACCTGACCAGCGTCGGCACCCGCGAGTTCGTCGCCTTTCCCCAGGGCGGCACACTGCGCTGGCCGGGCGGACGTAGCACCTCCGTAGTCACGAAGGGTTGGGGGGCATGGCGCACCCTTTTCGGCGCGCATCCGGATATGAGCCTGCTCGATCGACTGCGCGCGGCCCGTGCCACGGTTCGGCTGGGCTGGCAGAGCCTGCACCAGCCCGCCGATCTCGCCGACCTCACCACCGAACAGTGGTTCAACCGAGTCGGTATGCCCGCCGCGGCGCGAGAAGCTTTGTGGGACTGGCTCGCTCTCGGTCTCGCGGCCGAGCCCGTGCAGCAGGAATCGGCCAAGATTCTCGCCGATTTGCTGGCCACCGGTATCCGGCTCGGGATCGAACACCGCAGGGCGGTCACCATCGGCTACCCGACGACCGACCTCGATACGCTCTATATCACCGGAGCCGAACGGGTTTTCGAGAAGTACGGCGTCGAGGTCCGACATCGTGCGGTGGCTCGTCGCATCAATATCGACAATGACGCGGTGACCGGGGTGGTGCTCGCCGACGGCTCGGTTGTCCCTGCCGATGCCGTCGTCTGCGCGGTACCGAATTCGAATATCGGCGGACTGCTCGACGACCTGCCCGAACATCCCGAAATCTACGCCGCCGCGGATAAATTGGGTTACACACCGATCGTCAGCACCAACCTATACCTGGACCGACCGCTCGGCACCAAGGCCGAATTCGAGGCGCTGATCGGCGGCACCGGCATCATCGACGAGGTCTTCGACCGGCAGCGGATGACCGGACGCAGCACCGACCGGGCCTGGCTGTACTGCCTGACCACCAGCGGTGCGTACGAACAGATCCACAAGACCAACCAGCAGATCATCGACGAGCAGATGCGGCTGCTGCGCCGCTACTACCCCGCCGCCGAGAACGCGAAAGTCGTTCAGGGACACGTGGTCCGGATGCCGAAAGCGACCTTCTCCCAGGTGGTCGGCACACACGGCCTGCGCCCGGATCAGCGCACCTCGGTACCGACACTGGTGCTGGCCGGTGACTGGACCGCGACCGACTGGTCGGCCACCATGGAGAGCGCCGTGCAGAGCGCCGCCAAGGCGGTGGACCTGCTGCTTGCGCTACCGTCGTTGCCGTGAACACGGAGCGCTCGACGTCCGAGCAGCCCACTGCGAAGTCCTGCCCCACACCCAAGCGCCGCATGTCCGCGGCCGACCGGCGCGCACAGCTACTCGACGTGGCGCGCGATATCGTCGCCGCCGACGGCTTCGGCGCGGTGAGTATCGATCGGGTCGCGCGCGAGGGCGAGGTCGCACGGGCACTGGTGTATCAGCAGTTCACCGACCTGTCCGGGCTGATGACCGCGCTGTTGGATCGCGAATCGGCCATCGCGCTCGCCGGTATCGGCAGCGTCGACTGGGCGGGCACCGATGACGATGTGGATCAGGTCGGCCGCGGCATCCTCGCCTATCTGCATGCCGCGCCGACCAGTTGGCGGATCATCCTCAGCCCGCCCGACGGCGGACCGCCGGATCTGCGCGAACGGCTCGAACTCGGCCGGGCTTATGCGCGGGCGATCGGCGCGCGGCATCTGTCGCGCTATGCCGGGGTCACCGTCGATCCCGATGGCGCTACCGAGCGAATCATGCTCGCGGCGTTGGAGGAATTGACTCGGCTGCATCTGGCCGATCCGCAGCAGTACCCGGATGAACTGGTACTGCGCTACATTCGGTCGCTCATGGCCTGGGCCACCCAGGTCGAAACTCCGAAAAAGGAGCACTGAACAGCGGTTTCAGCGTCATCACGAAATTCTCACGGACACCTTGGTTTTCTTGTCCCAACGCGGGAACAGCCCGCGCGAAAGAGAGGAAAACCATGAAGATCCGCTCCGCGATCACCGCCGGAATGTTCGCCCTCGGTGCCGTCGCCGCGGGCGCCGGTGTCGCCTCGGCCGCGCCCGCCCCGATGCACACGGAGTTCATCGGCAACTACGCGACCTATGAGGCCTGCGCCGCCGACGGGAACTCGCCCAAGACCGGTGGCACCCAGTGGGAGTGCCGCGAGGTTCCCGGCGGCTGGGATCTGTACACCTACTGAGTACTCGGACACCAGTCTGCGCACCAGATGTGAAATACCTTATTCTCTGACCTCGTGCGAGTGCTGGTGATCGAGGACGACGAGGGGCTCGGCTTGGAAGTCGCCGCGGGACTACGCTCGGCCGGTTTCGCGGTGGACCTCGCCCCCTCGCTCGCGGATGCCGATTTCAAGATTTCCGTCAATGGTTACGACGTGCTCGTCGTGGATCGCGGCCTGCCTGATGGCGACGGACTGCAGTTGGTCGCGGCGCACCGCGCGCGGGGTCAGCGGGTGCCGGTCCTGATGCTCACCGCCCGCGACGCACTTGTCGACCGCATCGCCGGATTCGAGCACGGCGCCGACGACTACCTCGTCAAACCATTCGCACTGCCGGAACTCGCCGCGCGGGTGCGTGCGCTGTCGCGGCGGCGCGAATATCCGGCACCGGCCCGGATCGTCCTCGGCGATATCGATATCGACCTGCCGCGTCGCCGGGTGCAGCGCGCGGGCATTCTGCGCTCGCTGACGCCGAAGGAATTCGCCGTACTCGAACTGCTCGCCACCCGCGCGGGCAGCGTCGTCTCGCGTTCGGAGCTCATCGAATGCTGCTGGGACGAAATGGCCGAACCCGCATCGAATGTCGTCGACGCGGTCGTTGCGCAGTTGCGCCGCAAACTCGGCGCGCCGCCGGTGATCGAGACCGTACGCGGCACCGGTTTCCTGATCGGAAGTGACTCATTCGCACCGTGATTTCCACGGCGGATGCCCGCCCCGCCGTGGCCCGTCTCCGCCGCACCCGCTGGCTGCTCACCGCCCTGATCACCGCCATCACCGCGACCTGTCTGATCATTCTCGGCATCGTCGCGGCGACCATCGATGCCCGCTCGCGGGAGGCCGCGCTCGACGATTCGCTCGATCGGGTGGTGAGCGGACTCTTTCGCGCCGTCGACCTGCCCGAGGGCGAGGAAACCATCGATATCAGCCAGCTCGAGAACGACGCGCTCGCCAATGGCGAGGTCGCGGTGGTGGTGGTCAGCGCGCCCGGAAATGGCAAGTGGCAGGAGGATTTCGCGCATCTGCGCTCCTGGCTGCCCAAGGACGACGGCGTCGCGGGACTCGCCGATGACGCCGACCTGGCCGGAGAGACCATCTTCCGCGACGGATACGACGGTGCGGGTCGTCCGGTCCGTATCGCGGCGACACCCATCACCTGGGAGGACTCCGAGACCAAGGCGGTGGTCATCGCGGGCACGAATCCCGGTGCGTTCGACCGTGATCGAGCGCTGCTGATCTGGGGTCTCGTCGTCGGCGGGCTCGCGCTGGTCGCGCTGTCCGCGGTGGCCGGACATCTGCTCTCGGGCCGGAGTATGCGGCAGGCGATTGTGCTGCTCGAAGAGCAGGAGCGTTTCCTCGGCGATGCCGCACACGAATTGCGTACGCCGCTCACGACTCTCGGGTTGGTCACCGCGCCGCGGCGGCGCAATCCGCACGAGGTCGAGCGCGCATTGGCCGATGCCAGTGCATTGGGCGGTCGGATGGAGCGGATCGTCGCGGGATTGTTGGCGCGTGCGCGCATGCAGGCGGGCGTCACTACCATGGAGAAGGTGCAGCTGCTGCTCGATCAGCTCACCGAATCCGTGGTCGAGGAATTCGCACAGGCCGATATCGTGCTGCAGGCCAATCCCACTGTGGTGGTCGGTGATCCGAATCTGCTGAGCCTCGCGGTGCGCAATCTCATCGAGAATGCGATCACGCACGGGGCGGTCAATCGGGGTGCGCCCGTCGAGGTGCATGTGGCCGATGGCCGGGTCAGTGTGCGTGACCACGGCGCGGGTTTGCATCCGCAGCTGTCGAGCAGTCCGTTCGGGCGCGGGGTGACCGGCGGACGGGGCAGCGGGATCGGGCTCGCGCTGGTGGCGTGGATCGCCGAATTGCACGGCGGCACCGCGACAATGGAACCGGCCACCGGTGGCGGCACGATCGCATCGATCGTGCTGCCGCCGCCGGCTCTCGACTAGACCTCAGCTGTCCAATGGAACCGGTTCCAGGATTTCCGGGCGCGGTTCGGGGGCGGCGATGCGCAGGGCATCGGCGGATGGGTCGTCCGGCTGAGTCTGGGAGCGGACCTCCGCATCGACTCGGGCCTGATAAGTGCCCACCTCCCAGTCGATTTCGCCCTCGTCCCAGCCGAGTACGGGTGCGACCAACCGGGCCACCTGTTCGGCGCAGTTCACGCCGCGGTGCGAATATTCGATGGAGATCCTGGTCCGGCGGGCCAGAATGTCCTCCAGATGCAGCGCGCCCTCCGCCGCGGCCGCGTAGACGGCCTCCACTTGCAGATACGATGGTGCGTCCATAATCGGTTGCAGCAGTTCGGGTTTGCCGTCGGCCATGGTCATCACCTCGTCGATGAGCGAACCGTATCGATCGAGCAGATGCTTGATCCGGTACGGATGCACGCCGTATGTCTCGGCGAGGTGGACGGTCTGATTGATCAGCGCGAAGTAGCCGTCGGCACCGAGCAGCGGCACCTTCTCCGTGATGGACGGTGAGACACGCGCCGGAATGTCCTGTGCCGCTTCGTCGACCGCGTCATAGGCCATCACCCGGTACGTGGTGTACTTGCCGCCCGCGATCCCGACAAGTCCGGGCGCGACCCGCGCGACGGCGTGCTCGCGCGAAAGCTTGGAGGTCGAATCACTTTCGCCCGCGAGCAGCGGCCGCAGGCCCGCGTACACGCCGTCGATATCGGCGGGTGTGAGCGGAGTGACCAGCACTTGGTTGACCCGGTTCAGCAGATAGTCGATATCGGCCCTGGTCGCCGCCGGATGGGCGAGATCCAGATTCCAGTCCGTATCGGTGGTGCCGATGATCCAGTGCGCACCCCACGGGATGACGAACAGCACGGAGGTCGCGGTGCGCAGGATGATCGCGGCGTCGCTGACGATGCGGTCGCGCGGCACCACAACGTGCACACCCTTGGATGCGCGCACATGGAAGCGGCCGCGATTATGCGAGAGCGCCTGGACCTCGTCGGTCCACACACCGGTCGCGTTGATCACCACATGCGCGCGGATTTCGCCGGTGCGGCCGTCCTCGCTGTCGCGCACCTTCACCCCGACGAACCGGTCCGCCTCGCGCAGGAACCCGACGACCTGGGTAGATGTGCGGATAACCGCGCCGTAGTGCGCGGCGGTGCGAGCGACGGTCATGGTGTGGCGGGCGTCGTCGACGACCGTGTCGTAGTAGCTGACGCCGCCGACCAGCGCGTCGCGGCGCAGTCCGGGCGCCAGCCGCAGTGCGCCGTGCCGGGATAGATGTTGTTGGCCGGGAACGGATTTCGCGCCGCCCATGGTGTCGTAGAGCACCAGTCCGGCGGCCACGTACGGGCGTTCCCAGCCGCGGCGGGTCAGTGGGTAGAGGAACCGCAGCGGCTTCACCAAGTGGGGCGCGAGGGTGGCCAGCGACAATTCGCGCTCTCGCAATGCCTCGCGCACCAGTCCGAATTCCAGTTGCTCCAGATAGCGCAGTCCGCCGTGGAACATCTTCGACGACCGGCTGGAGGTGCCGGAGGCGAGATCACGGGCCTCGACCAGTGCGACCTTCAACCCGCGCGTGGCCGCGTCGAGCGCGATTCCCGAACCGACCACGCCGCCCCCGACGACGACCACGTCGAAGTGGTCCTTACCGAAGCGCTCCCATGCCGTCGCACGTTGCTCGGGACCGAGGAACTGCGATTCCGGTTTGTTGGTCATGCGCGACTCCTCCAGCCGGCGTCGGGTATAGACGACGTTTGTGGTCTTTCGGGCACACGATCGAGCTGCTCAGGGGGTCCTGTTGTACAGGCTAAGGGAGTCGGCGACGATCCCGTGTCGGGGCCGATGCCGTGTCGCCCGCGGCCATATAAGCAGCGCTACTCGTCGGTAACCGATAACGACACTAGTCCGACAGCCGGCCGGTCGCGATGTGATGCGCGGCGTGCTTCGCGTCCGGCATCGTGCACGCTTTTCGCGAGCCGGGTTCGCGCCGACCTCCGGACGCACAAGTCTTCGACGTACAGTCGGGCTTGGTTGTCGCGGATGATCGTCGTCGCATGCTTGTGTGCCCAATCGGTGCGCGCATCCCGTATCTTCGCGTGTACCTTGGCGACTCGTATTCGGGCTTCGGCGCGGTTGTTCGATCCTTTCTGTTTTCGCGCCAACACTGGTTGCGCGTTGCGAAGACGGCGTTCGCGCGCATCCGAACGCCCTGGCCAACGCGACTTGTTACCCCGGGCTCGGGGTGATCCGGTAGTTGTACCGCAACCACACACCCACACCATATCCTCGGCCTATCACCGAATACGGTGATATTCGCACAGGCAAACACCTTTTTTTCATGCCCTATGTGCTGTTTGTTTATCACCCGGCCCAGGGCGCGCTCGACCCCTTGGCGGCCTCCGTGCGACCTGCACCACGCCCTGACACGCAGGGTTCCGCCCCGCACCCGGTAGCCTGCACAAATGCGTCGCTATGTGGCCGCCATTGATCAGGGCACGACCTCGAGTCGGTGCATCATCTTCGACCGGCAGGGCCGCGTCGTCGGTATCGCACAGCGCGAGCACGAGCAGATCTTCCCGCGGCCGGGCTGGGTCGAACACGATCCGGAAACCATTTGGCGCAATACCGAATTCGTACTCGGCGAGGTGCTGCGGAGCACCGGAATCGCCGCCGACGAGATCAACGCGGTCGGCGTCACCAATCAGCGCGAAACGACCGTGGTGTGGGATCGGGCCAGCGGCAAGCCGATTCATCATGCGATCGTCTGGCAGGACACCCGCACCGACCGCCTGGTCACCGAATTGGGCGGTGAATTCGGCGCGACGCGCTATCAGGACCGCACCGGTCTGCCGCTGTCCACCTACTTCGCCGGCCCGAAACTGCGGTGGATTCTCGACAATGTCGAGGGTGCGCGTGCCAGGGCCGAGGCCGGTGAGCTGTGTTTCGGCACCATCGATAGCTGGGTGCTGTGGAATCTCACCGGTCAGCACATCACCGATGTGACCAATGCGTCGCGCACCATGCTGATGGATCTGCGTACGCTGCAATGGGATTCGCGGATCTGCGCGGAATTCGGGGTACCGCAGTCGATGCTGCCGCAGATCCGCAGCTCATCGGAGATCTACGCGGAGATCGGCTCCGGCCCATTGGCGGGCATACCTGTCGCGGGCATTCTCGGCGACCAGCAGGCCGCGACCTTCGGCCAGGCCTGTCTGTCGCCCGGCGAAGCGAAGAACACCTATGGCACCGGCAATTTCATGCTGCTGAATACCGGAACCACACCGGTATTCAGCAAGCACGGACTGCTCACCACGGTCTGCTACCAACTCGGCGGCGAGGCTGCGGTTTACGCGCTGGAGGGCTCCATCGCGGTGACCGGCTCACTGGTGCAATGGTTCCGGGACAATCTCGGCATCATTTCCGCCGCCGAAGAGATCGAACCGCTGGCGCGCAGCGTCGAGGACAATGGCGGCGCCTACATTGTCCCCGCGTTCTCCGGCCTCTTCGCGCCGCGCTGGCGCCCGGATGCCCGCGGCGTCATCGCGGGCCTGACCCGTTTCGTCAACAAGGCGCATCTGGCGCGGGCAGTATTGGAGTCCACCGCATTCCAGACGCGCGAGGTCATGGATGCGATGCGTGCCGACGCCGAATCCCAGCAGCTGCGGCTGGAACTGACCACGCTCAAGGTCGATGGCGGAATGGTCGGCAACGATCTGCTCATGCAGTTCCAGTCCGACATCCTCGATGTGCCGGTGGTGCGCCCGGTCGTCAACGAAACCACCGCACTGGGTGCGGCCTATGCCGCCGGGCTCGCCGTCGGGCTGTGGGAGAGCACCGATGACATCCGCGCCAACTGGGCCGCGGATAAGACCTGGCAGCCCGCCATGTCGGACACGGACCGCGCAACCCACCTCGCCGCCTGGAACAAGGCCGTGGAGCGCACCTACAACTGGGTGGGCTCCCCCGCCTGAGTGGCTCTCAGCCGCTCGGCAGCACCGGCCATCCGGTCTACCGCCGTTTCCAGCGTCGACGGCTCGAATGTCGTGAAGCACATGCGCATCGAGTGGCTGTAGTCGGTGTCGACGGCGAAGGCCGAGCCGGGGACGAAGGCGACGCCGTGCTGTAGCGCTCGGGGCAGCAGCCGATCGGTGTCGGTGCCGTCGGTGAAATCGGCCCATACGAACATGCCACCGGCGGCGTCGGTGCAGCTGACGCGGTCGCCGAAGCGAGTGCGCACGGCATGCACGAGCGCCTTGGCGCGGTCGCCGTATGCGGCGCGAACAGTGTCGACGTGGCCGGTCAGCCAGGTTTCATCGGTGAGCAGGTCGGCGGCGATCTGGTGGGTCAGCGCCGAACCGCACAGATCCGCACCTTGTTTCAGCAATTCGACCGCGCGGCAGATCCGCTCCTGCGCCACCATCCAGCCGACCCGCAGCGCGGGCGCGAGGATCTTCGAGGCACTGGAGAGCCGAATCACATTGCGGGAGTAGGTGGCCACGGGATCGGGCGAGGGCCGGTCGAACCAGAGCTCACCGTACGGATCGTCCTCGATCACCCAGAAGCCGTAGGTATCGGCGAGTTCGGCCAACTCACGACGCCGTGGTGGACTCATGGTGACGCCACCCGGATTGTGGAAATTGCTCACCGTATGCACGATCACGGGACGCTCACCGCGTGCCAGCAGCTCTTTCAGCGCGTCCAGCCGCATGCCCTCGGAGTCCAACGGCACCGCGACAATTCGGGCCCCGGCCGCCCGGAACACCTGCAGCGCGCCGACATACGCCGGATCCTCGACAACAACCAGCGCGCCCGGATCCAGCAACACCTCGGCGAGCAGGGAAAGCGCCTGCTGCGAACCATGGGTCACGAACACCTCGTCGAGCCCCACCGCGCGGCCGAGCTTCGCCGACTCCCGCTGCCGCAGCACATCGCGCAACGGAGCCCACCCGGGCGACTCGGTGTACTGCAACACCGCGGAACCCCGCAGCGCCGCATCGGCCGCCGCGGCGAGCCGTTCCCTCGGCATCAACTCCGCATCCGGTAAACCACCCGCGAGGCTGATCACCTCGTCACGCGCGGTCAGCTTGAGCAGGTCACGAATCGCCGAGCTCTTCAGGCCGCCCAGCTTGGCCGCGAGCGGTGGATTGGTCGGCGACATGGAAAACCTCCGAGGGGACGCCACGGTGCGCGAAATCCCACTCGCTCCCCCGGGATGCTGCCGGTCGTTGCGTGCGTGCGATTGTCTCATCGCGGGCTGATGGTTCGGGTGCGTGCTGAGTTCTGGGCGTACCCGAAGAGTTACCCATGTGCTTGCGAAATCAGCGGCCCACGCACTCTATCATGGGATGAATTTCCGCTCTTGGTCGCGATAGAGCTCAGACACGCTCTCGGATCGCGAAGATCACGGTCTTGCCGTCCCGGACCACGGTGATGATGGTCTGCCGGTAGACATTGGTCGTACCGTCGGGCCGATGCTCGGTCAGGTCCACCTCGAAGGTGTCCGCGGCCGCCTCGGCAATCCGCAGGCAATGCGTGGTACCGACCGGGATCTGCTCATTGATGGCCTGCTGGATGACCTCCGCCGTCGACACATTCTCGGCATCCGGTGCGACGAATCTGCGCGCACGTTCACCACTGCGGTCGACGTAGAACTCGTACTGGAAGCCGAGAATCGCACCGGGGCCGCTCGAGGTGTCGCCCTGCCCGTTGCCGCGGGTCACCTTGCCGTCTTTACTCGCGGGGCAACTCAGGGCGGCGGAGGTGCTCGGCGGCGCGGGTGGCACCGCCTTCGGACCGCTGTTGTCGTCGCGGCGGACCGCGACGAAGGTCACGACCAGCGCGAGAACCACCACAATCGCGGCGAACACACCGAGGACGATCCACCGGCCGCGCGAACCATGCCGCGGAGTCGCGGTGATGGTGTCGGAGATCAGCTTCGGCGCAAGGCGTTTGGCGATCGGATCCTCGGCCCAGGACAGGCCAGACGGCTCGGACGGTGGCTTCGGTACCCCGCCGGATTCGGTGGGGCTGTTCCACCAGGTGTCGCGCTGGCCCGCGGCCGGCGCCGCATGCCGGACGGTGGCCTCGGTGGGATCCGGTTCGACCGGGGGCTCGGGTCGCCGGGTCGGTGGTGGCGGTGCATCGCCGAATACGGTCGTATCCGGCGCGCGGTACTGCGGCGGTGGCGGCGGCACCGTCGGCGGTTCGTCGGCGGGACGCCAGATCAGCTCGGGATGATCGGCGGCAGGCTCCGGCACCGACCACTGCGGCCGAACCTGCCCACCCGTCGGCGGACCGAATTCGCCGACCGGCGGGCCGAAATCGGAGACCGGCGGGCCGAAATCGTCCAACGGGGGTCCGAATTCCGACCCCGACCGGTCGGATTCGTTGTCCCTGCCATCACCCTCGGAGCCCACACCAAATCCTTTCCCCAGGACACACGTGTGGGGCGGTCGTGAACGACCGCCCCACCCGTTGAATCAGCTCGTGTCAGTACTGGAGTGACCCACCCCACTGGGTGGTGACCCCGGCAACGTTGACCGTCTGCGGAGCCAGTTCGCCTGGCGGCACCGGAAGTTTAACTTGCGCGGCGGCCTCGAGGGCAGCCGCGCCACCCGGCTGTTCGCGAATCCAGTGCTCGACGGCCGCCTTGGCCAGATTGGCCTGGGTGGTGTCGATGATGACCTCGGTCTTGTTGTCGGCCAGACCCTCACCACCGGTGTAGGAGGTGATCTTGACGCTGTTGGCGCCGATGTATTCGACCGACACACCGGCCTCACCCTGACCGGTCGGCGTGTGGTAGCCGATGGTGCCGACGTAGCCCGAGGCGTTGTTGAAGTGGTGGGTGTTGGCCACATAGCCGGGTGCCAGCGAGCCACCGTCGATATTGGCGCTGATTTCCTGATGCGGCCCGTCCATCTCGACGACGGGCGCGGCGGGGGCCTGCTGGAAGCGCGGGGCCACCCAGCGCGGCTGCTGCACCACCGTGTCGGTCTCCGGCTGCTGCGCGGTCCGGGCGTTCGGATCGCTCGGGTTGGTAGCGCCGGGCGCGGTGGTGCCGGGCTGCGCGGGCGTCGGAGCCGTGCCGGGCGCCGTCTCCGGCACCACGGCGGGCAGCGCGGGACCGGTCTGCCCCGGAACCGGCAGCGGCGCGACGCGCGGGGTGGTGACACCCGGCTGGGTCGGCTGGGACAGCTTCGGATCCTTGGGCGGATTCGGCATGATCTGGTTCGGATCCGGCGTGGTGACACCCGGCTGGCTCGGCGTCGGCGACGGTTTGGTCTCCGGCTTGCCCGGCTCCGGCTTGGTGGTCTCCGGCTGGCCCTGATCCGTCGGCGCGGTGGCGCCCGGATCGGCGGGCGCGGGTGCCGGGGTGGTCGGTGTACTCGGCTGATCCGGAACCGCCCCCGCCGGCGCCGCGAAGAGCGTGGCCACGGCCGCCGCAGTGGCCAGTGGCAACGATGTGCTCGCCATCGCCCGCTGCGCCCGACTCGGCTTACGATGTTTCACTTTTCGCAATCCCTTTCCCGTGTGCGACCGAGTGGGTCACACGCAGTTATCCCTGGTGAGACGCTTGGTCCACGAACGAAGACCGGCGAACGACCAAGCGGCCGTTCGCCGTTCCCGCTGGAAAGGATCGATCCCCCCACACAGAACCCTCGCGATCGCCCGCCGATCGCATCTCTGCGGGAAGTGAACCACATGCGCGGCGGACTGGCAACGCGATGAAAATCCAGACAAGACAGTAAGACTCGGGGCACTCGAGATCGACCGCAAATCCGGCCACCACGGAGCTGTCTTATGAGCGACGTTCGCGGCCCGTCTCACGTCCACGCCGAAGGACCCGGCCATCCAACCCAGCCGAGCCGTCGAAGCGCATGCACCGCAGCCCCGAGTCCGACGCGCACATCAGGTGCCGAACGCCCCGCCACCAGCGACCACAACGGAGCAAGTCTCACGAACGACCCGCTCGCGGCCCGTCTCGCATCCGCACCGAAGGGCGCGGCCATCCAACCCAGCCGGGTCTCGAGGCGCATGCGCCGCAACCGCGGGACAAGCCCGTCCAGCACGCGCACATCAGGTGCCGAACGCCCCACAACCAGCGACCACCACGGAGCAAGTCTCACGAACGACCCGCTCGCGGCCCGTCTCGCATCCGCACCGAAGGGCGCGGCCATCCAACCCAGCCGGGTCTCGAGGCGCATG
>NZ_JBFAWD010000024.1:0-133654 GCF_040680135.1 Nocardia sp. NPDC052112
AGCATCGGAGGAGGCCCGCCCTTCACGGCGGAGCCACACGGGACAAATGGGGAATTTCGGTGAGCGTCAGTGGGGAAGTTCAGTGAGCGCCGTCATTGCCGATTGCCCAGGCAATCACCAGCCCGACAACAACTTCCATCCCCATGTTGCGGTCTCCCTGCAGACGAGCACTGCTACCACCGGCGTATCGGGATCAACTCCGGTTCGCAACAGCCGTCGCGGCGTGTCGACACCTGCGTGTTTAATTCCGGTCGGTTGCTTAGCATGCCCATGACGGGACCCCGTGATTCGCTCCACGTCAGGTCAATTGCACTGTCGGCGCGCTGAACCCCGACTTGCGAACGCGAAGCCCCTGGCATGGGCAGGGGCCTCGGTTTCGTTGAGCTTGTGCCGAACTTTGACCAGATCCGCGCGGCTACGGCGAGCCCACCAGCGCGGCCGGTCCGCTCGGTTCACATCACCGAGCCCGGTGCTCGGTAATGGGCACGCCGGGTTCGGGCCGACCTCATTGATTCGAATGCGAGAGACAGAGCCGTTGTTGTTTACAGTTCCGCGCGCCTGATACCTGTGTTGTTGTTGCTCATGGTCAGCCGTGCGTCCGGGCATCACCATGGTTCCGGTGTTGGGACAGATCGCGATGCTCGAGCGCGATTGCCCGGCGTTCGACCCCAGTCCCGGTCAGACGCGGTCGGCGACAATAAGCAGGTATTGGGCTGTGCGGTCGCGGAGGGAAGACAGGAAGTGACTCTCGATCCCGGTGGCCACGGACGACTTTGCACGCAACTCCCAATACGGGATCATTTCGAGGCTGAGGTCGATGACCTTGATCGGCGTCAGGTTGTTGGCGGCCATAGCCCGGAAGTAGTCGCTGCGTGAGTGGAAGTCGCAATGGTAGTGGCCGTCGATATAGGCCATTTCGGAGGACTTGGGACCGAGTATGTCGTTGTAGCAACCGGTAATGCATACATAGCGGCCACCGGGTCGGAGCAGCCGCGATAACTCGCGGAACAGATCGTCGAGATCTACGTACATCGTGGACTCGTTGTTCCAGATGGCCTGCATGCTCTGGTCTTCGAACTCGGTGTGCAGCATGTTGCGAAACCAGAAATGGACCTGGTCGGCTACTCCGCGTTCTGCGGCCTGTTCGGTAGCGAAGTCAACCTGGTACTGCGAAATCGAGACCCCGTCGACCCGGCAGCCGAACCGAAGGTTGGCCATGAACGACAGTCCGCCCCGGCCCGAACCTGCGTCCAGCACGCGGTCGGCTCGGGTGAGCGGGCCGAGGTGGTCGAGCAGGTAGTTGGCCTGAGCGGTTTCCAGCCGATGAAGTTCGGCGATGATGGACTGCTCGCGGGTCTCCGGGGGTTCGGCAAGCACGGCCTCGTCGATCGCACCGACACCGCAGTGGTGGTGGTAGAACTTGTCGATATCACCAAGAGCGAGGTTGACCGCGTCATTGCGGCGGTTGTTCCACCAGTCGGCGACCTGGCGTTGGTACGCGTCATCGAATACTGAGTTTGCCGGGGTCGTATTCATGACTGTCTCTTCGAGCATGACATGAGGTTATCGGTAATGAGCCTTGTTGTCGTGTTATGGGAGGCGCCCGGTATCTGTTCCAGTGCAGCCGATTCGGCGCGCTATCCAGCTGATTCAGCAGCTCGGCGTCGCCGACTTCGTCGCGCAGTGATCGAGCTTCGTCTTCGGCGAAAACGCGTAGTTGGGTAACGACATTCGGGTACCGAGTACTCAGCGCAGCGCCGAATCTGGTTGGTCGTCGCGAGATAACGTGGCGATAGTGTCCGCGATCCACCGGTAGCCGATATCGGCGGTCGTGAGGATGCTGTCGTGTGCGGTCCGACAAGTCGGTATCGCGTTCATCCTGGCCCCGAACTGTTCCCATCGGGTGCGATCACCGCTGCTGTAGTAGGCCATACCTCGGCTGCCTTCCAGCTCGAAGGTGGCGCGTATATGCGGAGCGAGTTCCAGACCGCCCAGCGTCGAACCCTCCATCACGTAGAGAAATCCCAGCAGCGATGCGGGGTCTGTTGAGCCATGATGACGGATGGAGCTTGCAAAATCCTGTGCTACATCCAAGGTTTCAACTGGAATTGCGGTAATGGGGACGGTATCGAAGAACTCTAAATCCAGTTCCACGAGGTGCGTTTTCGCGAGCTCATCGCGCCATACCGCGACAATTGCGGGATCGGCGGACTCCGCGAGTTGGGTTTCCAAGGTTTCCAATATGATTCGATAAGCGGTGAGTTGAGCGACATAGTGCTCGAGCGGCAAGGTTCGGTCCAATAGCGCCAAGCTGAATGATGTCGCCTCCAGCGCTTCATGCCAACTGCGGGTTTCAGTTCGCAATCGCTGCATGATGGTGTCGGTCATAATCGGCCTCGCTCACGCGTACCTGGCGCGGACGGCGTCGCGCAAACGTTCGATGACATGACCCTTTCGGTCAATGGTCAGATCGTAATATGCCGCGCTGTCCGATGTGCGACATAACCGATGGACACGTTCCTTGGCCGATTGCTTCAGCTCAACGGACTGTTCGGCTAGTTGCACGATGGTTGCGCCGAGCTGCTCGTGGCCGAGTACGAACTCACGCAGTCGGGTCCCGGTGAGTTCTGGTGCGACGTCGAGCAACTCCGGAGCAGTGTCCAGCAAGGTCAAGTACACCCGATTGGTGATCCCGTCGAAGTCCTCATAGGTGTTGCCTGGGCTGAATTCCGGCACGAAGTCGGTGAGGTCATTGAACAGCTGGCTGGCCAAGCCGATGGTGCGCATGGCGTCGTGCAGCTCGGCGCGTTCGTCCTCCGGTACGTCGAGCGCGATTGCCGCGGTGTTCAACGGCATCCAGAACAACGTGGCGGTTTTCATGGTCGCCACTGTTTCCCAAAATCGGGTCCGGTCGGTGGAGCTGCCCGCGATAACTTCGCTGCGCATCTGCGGCAACCGGGTGGATATGTCCAGCGCTTGGCCGATGAACCCGCCTTCGAGAGCCTGCTCCAGGTATTGCACCGCGCCTGGGTGTGCGGCGTGTCGCAATGCCGCAAGCACCATGCAAAACCCGGTGTTCAGTGCCAATGGAATGCCATGGATAGCGTGCAGTGCGGGTTCTCCGTAGCGGATTGCGCTGCCATCCTGGATGTCATCGAGCACCACGGAGGCTTTCAGCAGGATCCGCACCGCCACTGCCACCCGTCGGATGGCAATAAGATCCGCTGCGGATTCAGCCGTGTCGGTGAAGCCACGATAGTTGCGGTATACCCAATAGGTAATCGACGGCCGCAGTGCCTGCCCACCCGCCGGTCGCAGCGCCTCTTGGCCGACCTTGGAGCCAAGCGCGTCGGCGAGCGGGGTGTGAAAAGCTAGCCGCAGCGCTTCCCATACCGCCGTGGGGCCCCCTGCGGCACCCGCTACTTGTCTTGTCGCGGTAAATAATTCAGCCAGAAACTGAGCCAGATCGGATTCCAGGAGTTCGGAGTCGGCGCGCACAGCGTCGATTACCGAAGAAGCACTATCAAATGCGGTCACAGGGCCTCGCTTTCGGACGACTTCGCGTCGGCGGCCCTGATCGTACCGTGCCCTAATCTATTGCGCTTATCGCAGTGCTGGTGCGTAGTCCATCTCGTCGTCCTCCTGCTCCACGCGCTGCCGTGTCTCCTTGACGGACTGCCCTTCAGGTACCCCGCTCGGCCACAGCAACACCACGGCGACCACAGTGGCCATGCCCGCCAGCACCGCGATCAGGTCGATCGCGAACTCCTGCCATCCCGCCATGCTGGTCACCGAATCTTGCTGTCTCGCACCGAGATCGGCTCAATGTCGATCGGCGCATGCATAGCCGCCGCGATCGCCGAAATCGGCGTCGGGTTCGGCGAACTCCACTTCCCATCCGTCGTTGCCGACCAGGGACCATGACCCGTCGTCGTGCTGGCAGAACTCTTCGTCGGCATCCGCCGCTATCGCCAGCTGTGGAATCTTCGTCATCGAATCGCGCGGGGAGTTCCATCTCCCGCCCACTTCAGCTGTCGGTGTTGGTATGCACCCAACGCCGAGGTGCCGATGCGGGCACGGCATCGACCCGGCGGCGGGGCTGAAAAACACGCTAGGCGTGCATAGTTCGGGAACCGAGTAGTTCCGATGTGCCAGCCGAGCGCCGATCGCCGACAACTTGGTGGAATCGGTAGGTCAATTCATGGTCTACACCCGCCGAACACCTACCGGCACGATCCGAATCGCTGGCCCTTCGACCGTCGAAGTGTTCGGGTTGTGGAGCGTTAGGCCCACGTAAACACCAGGTCAGGCTCGGTTTTCAACCGGGCCTGACCTGTTTTGTTCAGCTCGGCCCCCGGGAAACCACGCGGTTTTTATCGGATTCTTCGGGTGGGCGGTTTCGGGCCTTTCCGGCGTCGATGTCGCGGGCTATCCGGTTGGCTCGAAGCGTACGGATAGGGCCTGTACTCCGGCTGGAGCCCTCCAGATGAGATCGACACCCTCGATCTCGGATCCCGCACCGCACGCGGAATCACCGAACAGATAGGCCCGGTCGCTGGTGCCGTTCTCGAAACGTACTGTGGCATCCTGCAATTGGATACAAGCGCCGCTGTCCGGCCGTTCGATCGACAAGATCTTTCCCGCCACAGTGACGTAGGAGGCCCGGCCGATGGCCGCCTGGGCGGTACCGGTTGGCAGTGCGAGCAGTGCGAGCGCCGCGATGCCCACACCGGCGGCCTTACCGAATTCACTTGGCAATCCCATGATTTCCCTCTCTCGGCCGCCGGACGGCCGACTACACTGATCGATCCCGCTTTGGCGTCTTGTCAAAGATGTTGGGAGACAAAGGCTGTCACCAGTATGGCCGATGCGCGGATCGCTTGCAGTGGGCGCGGAACACCTGATCGCTGTGTTCCTCAACGGTGGCGCAGACCTTCGCCTCGAGGCCGAGGTTTCGGTGACGAACGCCGGCTCGACAGTTGCTCGTCGACGTGTCTCGCTCACGTATGGAACTACCAGGCATTCGCGACGTGGTGGACCGAACTGGTACACAACGCCGGAGACGCCCCGCACCAAGGCGAATTCCGGCACCGGATCGCCCGAACCCTTACGCGCCGGTTCGAGCCCGGCTCGGTGAACCGACTGCTCAGTGAGTTCATCGCCGGGTTGAACCAACCGGGCTGGTGGTGGGTGTCAGAGCGGAAGGGCATCCGGTCGATACGACGCAGCGCGACCAGTGTGCCCGCGGTGGTCGCAGTGGTGTGGTCTATCGATGTGACACGATGACCGGCGACTGCGTTTGTCTCCGCCATCGCCACGACAGGAGCCCGACCATGCCGCGTATTGCGACCGCCGACCGGATCGAGCGAGCCGAACTGCTGGAATTCCTGCGTACTCGCCACCGCGGCGTCCTGGTAACGAGCCGCGGCGACGGCCGCCCGCAATTGTCCCCGGTAACCTGCGGGATTGATGCCGAGGGCCGCATCGTGGTGTCGACCTACCCGGCCCGCGCCAAGGTCGGCAACGCGCGACGCGACCCGCGCGTGTCGATCTGCGTGCTGTCCGACGACTGGAACGGCCCCTATGTTCAGGTCGATGGCCGCGCCGAGGTCCTGGACATGCCGGAGGCCCTCGACGGTCTCGTCGAGTACTTTCGCGCTATCTCCGGCGAACATCCGGACTGGGCTGAGTACCGCGAGGCCATGGCACGGCAGAACAAGTCGCTGTTGCGCATAGATATCGAACGCTGGGGACCTGTTGCGACGGGCGGCTTCCCGCCCGAACTCGCGGACTGATCGCGGCGGCTGTCGAGCCACCCGCCGAAGCATCGGTATCCCGTATCCGGCATAGGCCACCCGATGCGTGACCTCATGGCCCACCACCTCAGCCAACCGCCGAAACAACTGCGGTGTCACTGATTTCGAGCAAGCGACGGCGCGCCTTCGGGTCGTCGGCCTGCGCGTGCGGACGGCTCTGGCGGGTGCCGTTGAAATACCGGCCCGTCGTCTGTGCCAGGCCCGGATCGCAGATCAGCCGGAGAGTGGCATTTGCGCCCTCGGCGACCGTGCTGATCGGCGTGACTCCAGATTGCGCCACCATGGTCGTCGCCATGAGTGTGGCCGGGTGTAGGGCGTTCACCGTGACACCGGTTCCGTCGAGCTCCTCGGCATACTCGATGGTCGCCATGATCATCGCCAACTTGGCGCGGCAGTAGGCGGCATACACGTCGTAGTCGTGCTCGAGGTTCGGATCGTCGAAGTTGATCTCCTGCTGCCCGGCGGAGGCCACGTTCACCACCCGCGCCGGAGCCGATGCCCGCAGCAGTGGAAGCAGCCGCCGCGTCAGCCGATACGGGGCCAGATGGTTGACCGCCCACAGCAATTCGTTGCCGTCGGCGCTGAGTTCGCGTCTCCCGTTCGGCTGGCCGCCGGTGCCGGCATTGTTCACCAGCACATCCAATCGCGAAGTGCGGGCGATGATCTCGTCGGCCAGCCGGTCCACCTCCGCCAGCCGTGACAGGTCGGCCAGGATGATCTCCGGCACGGGGTCGCTAGCGGCCGTCACCTCAGCTGCGAGCGCCGCGGCCCGATCGGGATTGCGGCCGTGCAGAATCAGCCGCGCACCCGCCGCGCCGAGCCGCACCGCGAGTTCCCGGCCGAGCCCGTCCGTCGCGCCTGTGATCAGCACAGTGCGATCGACCATGCGATCTATATCGTTGTCGCTCATAACCTTTCCTTGCAGTCTCATTTCCCGTCCTCGGTCCGGATGCTGGCCGAAGTGGAGGTCAGGTCGAGCGCGACGTGCGCATGCACGACGCGCCGGTGCCCGGCAGGGGTCGACTCAGCCACTGGAAGCCGCACATCGCGAGGAATCGGTGTTGGTGGCGGAACCGGCACGTCGAACGGAATTCACTGCATGGTCTCGGCCGTGGCGACGAGCGTCGCCCGGCCCAGGATGTGGCCGGCGATGGTGAACCCGAGCAGAGCCGGTGTGGCGTCGGCGGCGATGCCGATGTCGTCCACATCCAGAGCGTGCACGGTGACGAAATAGCGGTGCCTACCGTGCCCGGCCGGCGGTGCCGCACCGATGTATCGAGGTAGGCGCGCGTCGTTCGGCAATTGGAAGGAGCCGACCGGCAAACCGGTGCCCGCGTCGTCTCCGGCGCCCGCGGGAAGGCTGGTGGTCGTGGCTGGGATGTTGGCGACAGCCCAGTGCCAGAAGCCGGAGCCGGTGGGGGCGTCGGGGTCGTACACGGTAACGGCGTAGCTCTTGGTGCCTGCCGGGGCGCCACTCCAACTCAGTTGCGGGGAAACGTCTTTGCCGCCGGGGGCACCGGAGGACCACTGCGCGGGTTGCCAGGCGGCGCCGTCGCTCACTGTGGTGCTGGTGACTGTGAATGAGGCTGCATCGGGGAGGCGGGCGAAGGGATTGTTTGCGCTCATCGTGTCGCGCCTTTCGAGTCGGGCCGAACATGCAAGATCGATGATATCAGAAATAATCGATGATTTTGCAAATCGTCTATGATCAGATCATGGCTCGGACAGTCCACCCCCCGACCTCGCCGGCGAAGCAGATGCTTTCCGAGCAGGTCTACGCACACTTGCGGAACGCGATCATGCGCGGCGAGTACGCGCCCGGTGACGCGCTCAAGCCGCAGGATCTATCCAGGCAACACGGTGTGAGCCTGGCTGTGGTGCGTGAGGCGCTCGTGCGGTTGGTCGGGGAGGGCCTCGCCGAACGGCTGACGAATCGCGGCTTCGCGGTCCCAGCGTTCTCCGACGACCGCTGGCAGCAGATCGGCGAGGCCCGCCGGGCGATCGAGCCGGTTCTGCTACGTATGTCGATCGAACGTGGTGACGTCAACTGGGAGGGCGACGTTCGAGCTGCCCACCACCGCTTGGCGCGCACGCCGGTATTCACCCCGGAGGACGGCGAGTACTACAGCGAGGCATGGGCCGAGGCCCATCGGGTGTTCCATCGCACACTCTTGGCAGGGTGCGGCAACCCGGTGTTGTTGGAAACCTTCGACCGAATGTGGGTCGCGAGCGAGCTGGCCCGCCGCTGGTCGGCGCACCGCAACCCGGAGCGCGATGGCATTGACGAGCATCGTCGATTGGAGGAGGCCGCGCTGGCGCGCAACCCCGACGTCGCCGCCGACATGCTGACTCGACACCTCACCCTGACGACGGTCGCACTGGCAGAGCAAGAGGCCTGACTCGTCTACCACGACGTCGGACTGCTCACCGGGCCCGAATGCGCGGCCAACGGCTACAGAGCGGGTATCACCTGGCGATGACCGGCGCTGACGGTGGCGCATAGGCGGATAACAGGGTGGTGGTGATCAAGTCGGCCGCGTCGCTATCGGACACGCGTCCTGCGACGATCTCCCCGGCCGAGAAGCGGGCTCGTGCGGTGGGCATCTGGTCCGGCGTCACTGTCGGTGGCGCGCTGATCGGCCTGCTCACCGCGGGCGGGTTGGTCGAGATGTTCTCCTGGCGGTCGGTTTTCGTCTTCAACGTCGCGCTGACGGCGATCACGCTGGCCGCCACGGTGTTGATTCCGCGCCAGATCCGTTCCGGCGGTGCGCATGTCGATGTCGGCGTTGGACTACTGGTCCTGACCGGGGCGACCGCCGACTCCTCCTACCTGTCGATAGGCGTCGGCGTCTTCCTGCTCGGCAGCGGCATCGCCTTCGCCGCTACCCCGGCCACCGAGGCCATCATGGCGGCATTGCCGCCCGAACAGCACGGCGTCGCCTCCGCGCTCAACGACGTCACCCGCGAACTGGGCGGTGTCCTCGGAATCGCATTGCTGGGCAGCGTGTTCGGCGGTGCCTATCGTGACCGGGTCGCGGCGGCGGTCGCGCAACTACCGCCGGATCTCGCGCGCAGCGCGCAGGACTCGGCGGCCGCCGGTGTAGCAATCGGATCGGCACCCGGAGCACCGCCACAGCTGCTGAGCGGTGTGCTCGTCGGCTTCCACCACGGCATGTCGACCGCATTCGGGGTCGGTATCGGGGTCGTGCTGGCGGGGGCCGTGTTGGCCGTCGTCACGGGACGTCGGATGACAATCACACCACCAATGACCGCCGTGGATGCGTGAATATCAAAGGGCGTGAACACCATTCGCGATAGAGGTTGTCTCGTCCGGTCGGCGATGGCCGGGCGGCAGCGCGGCCGGATGTGAGTTGGCGGAGGCGGGCGGTTCTGTCCGACGGCAGGATGGACAGTCGAGCATTGTGGCCGTGCCGGGCGGCGACAGTGGACGCGGGGAAGCCTGCGTGGAGCATGACGGACACCCATGCGTGCAGCAGGTTCCGCACGGGGATTCAGGGGCTCGGCTGCGATGTAAAGGAACCATCCCGTGCAGGTCCGCGGCAAGATCACGGCGCGATTTACACCCGTTTTATGTTGTGGGGCAGCGAATCTGCGTTCATCGGCACGGAATGTGTACTTGGTCGAAGCGGCGAGCGCCGGTGGCCGACACTGTTCCGGTAGGCGCACGCCGCCACGGTCGACCAACCTTGGAGGTCCCATGAGGGAGCCAGCCCGCCTCTTACCCGCATCGCACAACCAGGACGAAAGGCTTTGTGGTGGTGGCTGATTCATGACCGTTCTGGCATTGGATATCGGTCCTACGGAATTCGCCGCCAACCAGGTGGTCGGCCGCGTCGGCACTCGGGATATCCGGCGAATCCCGATACCGGCGAATGCAGTGTGGGACGGCTGCCGGGGTCTGCTGCTCGATGTCGCTGGAGACGATGAGATCACCGCGGTCGGTATTGCCTGCCCAGGGCCGATCGACAAGTCGGCCGGGATAATCGCCCCAACGCGAATTCCGCAGTGGCACCGTGGATTCGATATTGTCACAGCGGTTCGGAGGTTGTTCCCGGTCGCGGCCGTCGAGGTGGCGACCGACGGCCTGTGCCTGACCCTGACCGAACGAAACGTCGGCGGAGCACACCACCCGGAAGCAATCCTGGTCGGCGCCGGCATTCTCGCCCTACTCGCAGCGGACCGGGCGGCCCGCAACACACCACCCGGCATCGGTGCCGAACATGTCGCCGGGCACTTCCACGATCGAGCCACATATCGCAGGGCCGACCGGGCGATATGTGGTCGCCACCAGCCGCGGTAAGCAAATTCCCGATCCCGCCAGTGCATCGACCTGCCAGCAGGCCTGATGCATATGGCCATGAACCTCACCGAAACCGATGGCCTGACAATGAAATTCCCCTTCGACGAGCAGGGCCCCAACCAGCTGTCGTCTCGGGTACGCCCGTCCGACCTGCTGTTCAGCGGAGCGACATCATGATTGTCGCCGGCTGAACCGTTCGAGGTGTCGCAATGGAGTATTACGAGCTGGACATCGCCGATGTCGACGAATGGACAGAAACCGCCAACAGTTTCGTTCCGATGGATCATCGCTACCGCGAACCCGACCGCTGGCAGGTGGCGATGACCGTGCAGCAGACAACCACGTACCGCCTGCTGCGCTGGGATCAGCCCGGCGACCGGCTGGCCTTCCGCACCCCGTCGAACATTCGTCGGGTTTCGGCCGAAGACTTCTACTGGGTGGTCGTCCCGCAGCGGGGACAGTTCGCCGCGGCCGACGAGCACGGGGTCACCCACATCACATCAGGGCGGGCGGCGGTGCTGGCACTGGATCGGCAGTGCCGGTTGCATATCCCCGCCTCGGTGGCCTACGGGTTCCAGATACCCCGCGCCGAGTTCGCGCGACCCGGCCCACGACCGCCGGTGCTCGACCTCGGCTCGGGTCTCGGCAGGATCGCCGCGGGCATGATCCGCGATCTGCACGCCGAACGATCCGCGCTGACGAGCCGGGAGTTCAACGCGGTCTGCGACCGGATCGCCGAGCTGCTCTGCCTGATGAGCGCGGGGGATATCGGCCCGCAGCAGAGTCATTTGACAGAGCTCGCCGAGACCATCCGACAGTATGTGCGCCAGCACATCGGAGCAGCGGACCTCCGGCTGCCCGAGGTGGCGCGGGCATTGGGCTGGTCGCCGCGACAGCTGCGCACCGCACTGCAACAGGCGGGCACCACGTATCGGGAAGTGCGCCAAGACGAAGCACTGCGGGCAGCTCGGACCATGCTCGAAAACCCGGAGACGACAGCAACAATCGGAGAGGTCGCCGCACGCAGTGGCTTCACCCTCACCTGGTTCTGCGCCGCCTTCAAGGCACGATACGGCGAGACACCCCGAGAATTTCGCAAACGCAGGTTGGCCGAGTCGGTCCGGCCGACAGCGGCTCTCGGCTCGAGTGCCAGCGCGACAGTGAGTACTACGCGGTCACTCGCTCCATGAGCAACCGCAATGCTCGATCGGTCGGCATGCCTCGTATGCCAGCTCGATATTTCCGTTGTCGACTCGAGAAGCCGGTGCGACACGAGTCCCCACTATCGAGAAGACCTGGAGCCGTCGCGTCCTCCGCCTCGCCGCCGTGCTTTGTTTTTGTGCGGTCGAATTCTGTTGCGAGGCAGGAGCTGCGGGTTCGCATGGTGATGCGTGCGTCGGCCCTCGACACTGACCTGGCACAGCTCGCCCCAGCCGTCGATCAGTAGCCGACCAGGTCAGGCAAGCCCGCGCCGGCACTTCCACACGGTCGCGGCCGGTCGGCGATCAGCGAGAATTGGAGTACATCGTGGCCGATCTCCTGCCGTTTGTCATAGCCGGAATTGTATCCGGCTCGGTTTATGGGCTGGCCGCAACGGGTTTGGTGCTCACCTATAAGACTTCGGGAGTATTCAACTTCGCCCACGGCGCCATGGCGACCGTGTCCGCGTACGCGTTCTACACGTTGTACGTCATCGATGGTGTCGTATGGCAACTCGCCCTGGCGATTTGTGTTCTCGGGATCGGCCCGGCCATGGGCTTGGCACTGGAATTTCTGGCCCGCGTCGTCGACCGGGCGACAATGGAACTGCGGATCGCCGCCACGGTCGGCATTCTGCTGGTTGTTCAGGCGGGGGCCGCTCTGTACTACGGGCACACGAAGACGCGCATCGTTCCGGTCTTCCTACCCCAGGGCGGATTCGCCGCCTTCGGCGTACGGGTGCAGTGGTCGGATGTGGCAACGTTCGGTGTCGCGATACTCGCGACCGCCGCGCTATCGGCCGCACTGCGGTTCACCCGAGGCGGCATCGCGATGCGCGCGGTCGTCGGGAATGCGGTGTTGCTGGACCTGGCCGGGACGAGCTCGGTGCGCACGCGACGATCGGCTTGGTGTGTCGGCACTGGTCTGGCATCGCTGTCCGGGGTGCTGTTCGCGCCGTTGATTCCGCTCGATCCCATGCAGCTGACATTGCTGGTCATCCAAGCCTTCGGAGCTGCGGCCATCGGCCGATTCACCAGTCTGCCTTGGAGTTTCGGCGGTGGATTGCTCATCGGAGTGCTCGCCGCATTGGCTACACACTACTTCACCACCGGGCCAGCCGCGGGAGTGCCTGCCGCATTGCCGTTCTTGGCGTTGTTCCTCGTGTTGCTGATCATGCCGCGTCGCTACCTGCTGGACCGGGACCGGGCGGTCCGGCGGATCCGGTCCGGTTGGACTGCTCCACCGGCGTTGCAATCCGCGGGCGGGGTCGTGGTGTTGGTGGTGCTCGCGCTGGTTCCGCTGTTCGCGGGTATCCACTTGACCGATTGGACTGTGGCGCTGGCGATGACGCTCGTCTTTCTGTCGCTCGGTCTCCTGGTCCGTACATCCGGTCAGGTCTCGCTGTGCCACATGGCTTTCACCGCGATCGGAGCCTGCACGTTCTCACATCTGGCCGTTGATCGGCAGTGGCCGTGGCCGCTCGCGCTCATCGGCTGCGGACTGGTGGTCGTACCGATCGGTGCGGTGTTGTCGATACCGGCCATTCGCCTCAGTGGCCTGTATCTGGCGTTGGCGACCTTCGGATTCGGCGTCGTGGTGCAGATGATGTGCTACAGCGAGCCCTATATGTTCGGCACCAGTGGTCTGGGCCTGAAAATGCCGCGCCCCAGCGTATTCGGACTCGACTCCGACCCGTCGTTCTACCATCTGGTGCTGGTGCTGGCCACGGTGGGCACGTTGCTCGTGGTGGCGCTGGACAAGAGCAGGCTCGGACGGTTGCTCCGAGGGCTGGCCGAATCGCCGACCGCGCTGCGGACCAATGGTGTCACAATCGAAGTCACCCGCGTTCTCGTCTTCTGTGTTTCCGCATTTCTTGCCGCATTGGGTGGCGCACTCGCCGGAATGGCCCAGACCACCGCCTCGGCGGCAAACTACCAGCCGCTGCTATCGGTTACCTATTTCGCGGTCATTGTCATCGTGGTGGGTCGGGAGCCGTGGTATCCGCTGCTTGCGGCGGTGGCGCTCATCCTCGTGCCGTCCTATATCCAAGTCGCCGGCATGTCGCTGTGGCTCCAGATCCTGTTCGGCTTCCTGGTCGTGCTGCGTGCCGCCACCGCGAGCCGCCTCGAGGTTCCCGGCCCGATCCGATCCTGGCTGGACAACGCATTTCGCAGTAAGCGGTCCTCGGCGGTCTTCGCGCCGGAACCCGCCACCGAGCAGTCCGCAGCGGTGCTGGACGTCCACGATCTTTCGGTTCGCTTCGGCGGCGTAGTGGCAGTCGACGGCCTCTCGTTCGACGCGCGCACCGGGCGGATCACCGGACTCATCGGCCCTAATGGGGCGGGCAAGACCACCACGTTCGATGCCTGCACCGGTCTCGTCCAGGCCCACGCCGGCGACGTGCGGCTGCAGGACCTGGTGATCAGCCGCGCGTCGACCGCGCGCCGGGCACGGCTGGGCATCGGGCGAACTTTTCAGCAGACGGAACTGTTCGACTCCCTTACTGTCGCCGAAAACGTCGCGTTGGGCGCCGAAGGTCCACTCGCCGGAGCAAACCCGTTGGCCCAACTGGTTTCGGCCCATGGACAGACCAGGCGAGTGCGCACCGCGACGGCCTCCGCGATGGCGTTGTGCGGTATCGAATCCATCGCGGATTCTCGCGTCGGCGCACTGTCCACCGGGCAACGAAGACTGGTCGAGCTCGCCAGATGTCTTGCCGGGCCGTACCGGATCCTGTTGCTCGACGAGCCGAGTGCGGGCCTGGATCGCTCGGAAACCGAGCGCTTCGGGCAGATCCTGCGGCAGGTCGTCGCCGCACGCGGCGTCGGAATCGTTCTGGTAGAGCACGACATGTCGCTGGTGCTCGAGATCTGCGACGACATCTTCGTACTCGACTTCGGTCGCCTGATATTCCGGGGCTCGCCCGCGCAGGTGCGGGCGTCGGAGGTGGTGCAGCACGCCTACCTCGGCGAGCCGGTCAACGACGAAGGCCGGATGACGGAGCCCGTCGCATGACCGGCACCGACTGTGCGCTCGAATTGCGCTCGATCACCGCGGGATACGGCACCACGATCGTGCTCCACGACGTCGACCTCGCGGTTGCACCCGGTTCGGTCGTCGCGCTGCTCGGGCCGAACGGCGCCGGAAAGTCGACGCTGCTGCGGGTGGCCGCCGGACTGCTTCCAGCGCGATCGGGGACGGTGTCGATCGGCGGGGCCGATCTGACCCGCGCTCGCGCGGTGCGCCGCGCCCGCGCGGGCCTGTGCCTGATCCCCGAGGGCCGAGGTGTTTTCGCGGACTTGACGGTCCGGGAGAACCTGCGCCTGCTGACGCCGCCGTGGCGCCGTGTCGGCGTCGACGTGGTGCTCGATGTCTTCCCCGCGCTGCGGGCGAAGCTCGATCAACGGGCCGGTTCGCTGTCGGGTGGACAGCAGCAGATGCTGGCCCTGGCGCGTGCCTGGCTGGCCGATCCATCGGTTGTCCTGCTCGACGAGGTGTCCATGGGCCTCGCTCCGCTGGTCGTTGACGAGATCTTCACGGCGCTTGGCGAATTGCGTACCACCGGTTCGGCGATTGTGCTGGTCGAGCAGTACGTCGACCACGCCATGACGATGGCCGATCACGTGGTGTTGCTCAGCCGCGGCACCGTCGCGTTCGCCGGGCCCGCCGCAGATATCGACCGAGATGCCGTGCTGCAGAACTATCTCGGCATCGACGGCAGCCACACAGACTTGCCGGCGTCGCCGGCAGGACACCCACCCGGAACCGCGGCCGGGCGATGGGCGTAGCGAATCGAATGCTCGGTATCCGTACAGGAGTGGAGTAATGAAGAAAACAAGGTTTCTGTGGTGGGTCGCGTCGGTGCTGACGGCGGCACTCGCGCTCACGTCGTGTTCGGCCGACTCGACGAGCGGCGGAACCGAATCCGTTGGGCCGGTGAAGGTCTCCGACGGTGGGTTGAAGGGCGATCCGATCCTCATCGGGTCGATCTGCAGTTGCACCGGCCCGGCCGCCGCGTCGGTGGGACATGCCGCCGATGTGCTGCAGGCCTGGGCATCGTGGGTCAACGATCGCGGTGGCGTCAATGGGCACCCGGTCAAGCTCATCTCCTATGACGACGAGCAGAATCCGACGACAGCGCTGGCCGTCGCGAAGAAGCTGGTCGAACAGGACAAGGTGATCGCCATCGTCGGCCAGACCAGTCTGGTCAGTTCGAGTTGGCAGAACTACGTCGACAGCAAGGGCATTCCGGTCATCGGCGGACAGCCGGTCGATGCCCCGTTCATCACCGATCCGAACTTCTTCGCCTCCGGAACTACGCTGCCGGTGCTGATGCTGGGTGAGGTGGCCCAGGCCAAGCAGGCGGGCGCGAAGACCCTCGGCGTCTACTATTGCGCCGAAATCCCGGTCTGCGAGCAGCTTCCGCAGATGCTGAAACCGATGGCCGAACAGGCCGGTCTGGGATTCGCTTCGGAGAAAGTCGCGATTGCCGCGCCGAACTACATCGCTCCGTGTCTGGCATTCAAGGACAAGGGTGTCGACGCCGTATTCCCCGGCGTCTCCGTCGAGGCGATTTCGCGCATCGCGGCATCGTGTGCGCAGCAAGGTTACAAACCGATTCAGGCTCCTACCGGCGTGAGCCTGCAGAGAGCGTGGGCCACGGACCCGAACTTCGAGGGCAGCATCTTCGCGGGCTCGAACGCGCTGTACACCGATGATTCGATTCCGGCCATCAAGGATTTCGGCGACGCCCTCGACAAATACATTCCCGGACTTCGGGGCAGCGGGGATTTCAGCGCGCCGCTGTTGTGGCCGTGGGCAGGTGGGCAGCTGTTCCTGGCGGCGGCCAAAGCAGCCAACCTCTCCCCGTCTTCGACGAGCGCGGATGCGATCAAGGGACTGCGCGCATTGCACGAGGAGACCCTGGACGGTCTCGCTCCGCCGCTGACCTTCACCGAAGGCCAACCGGGGTTCCCGCTGTGCTACTTCACCGGAAATACCAAAGGTGGTGTATTCCACTCCGCCAACGGCGGTAAGCCGACGTGCATCGACCAGGCAACTGCCGCTGCGCTGATGAAGGCACTCACGCCGGCATAACCATCCGAACCGGTATTCGGCGAGGCGGTGGCGTTCCACCGCCTCGCCGATGTGTGGATCCACAGTTTCGATGCCACGGATTCGCCGCTGACACAGCGCGGGGTCAGCCCTTGCCATGGCTGGTAACAGCGGCAATGCGCCGGGCGGCGAAGTGCGAAATCTTCGCTCTAGGGGCCTACGGAGCAGCATCGGCCCACCGTCGACAACCCGACACCGATGCATCGCATCCGGGCGGTCGTGGTCGATACCGCGCGTGATCGCCGTGCGCCGCAATTGGCCGCGGCGCTCGACGAACGCGCCGGAGCAGGACCGAGCGAACCGTTTGGTGCAGGGCGGACGCGTCCGGTCCAGCCTGGCAGGGCGGGAGCGGGAGCTTCGGACGCGTCGCGTGTGGGGATCAGGATCGCAGTACATCTCGGGGCGGGCGGATGACGGGCGGGCGTTGACCGACGCGCTCGCGCTGGGAGTGAACGCGGTCGTCGTGCAGGTGCGCCGAGCCGCCGCCGACTTGGCTGCGCTCGACGCCGTATGTCGGTCGGCGGCCTTCGCGGATGCGGCGCTGGCGATCGAGGTGCCGGCAGGGCCCGCCTGGTCCGACTCGGAGGTCCGCGCGCAGGTGGGAGAGATGGCGGTCGCGCGGGAGCGGCACGGTGTGCGAGGCGAGTTGCACGCGGTCGACCTGCGAGTGTTGGCGGCGGCCGCGGAGCTGGCACCGGATTGTCGGCGCGTGGCGATGATCAACTCGCTGACGGTGGCCACCAGAGGGATGCGTGGCGCCGCCGGTTGGGTGGTTCGCGCGGTGCGGCTGGGTGCCGATGCCATCATCGCCGAGGTGCGCCGTGCCGGGGCTACCGGTATCGCGATCCGTCCCCACTGCTCTCCCGGGACTTCGTGCGGCAAGCCGATGCGGCCGGCATGGGTCTGGCCGTATCGGGCGCACGGAGCATCTCGCACTCCTGCGCGCCGAGGTCGCCGAGGGTGGGTTCCGGATACCCGCGGCGTTCTCACGCTCGACGCCACCACCGGACGGGCCGCCGAGAGCCACGCCGTGGTCCGGGTTCCGGGCCGATGAAGGTCGTTCGAGCGTACCCGCCACGCCAACGCCCGGCTTCGGTGTCGGGCTCAGTCGCGGCCGACGGCGTGATTTGCACCGAAGGTGCTGTGCTCGTCTAGGGTGTGGGTGCGGCTATGCCGCGCAGTCGAAGATGCGTGATCAGCGGTACGTTCCGTGGTTTTTCCACCGAATCGAAAGGCGCTGCATGGCAATGGATTTGACACAAATCGAGTTATTGACCGAGTTGGAGCCGGTGGTCGCGACCAATATCGACCGGCATTTGGCCACCGTCAAGGACTGGTGCCCGCATGATTATGTGCCCTGGGACGAGGGCCGCAACTTCGCGGCAATGGGCGGCGAGGATTGGGATCCCGCGCAGTCACGGCTCTCGGAGGTCGCCAAGATCGCGATGATCACGAATCTGCTGACCGAGGACAACCTGCCCTCCTACCACCGCGTGATCTCCGATAACTTCTCGCAGGACGGTGCCTGGGGCACCTGGGTCGGCCGCTGGACCGCCGAGGAAAACCGTCACTCCATCGCCATGCGCGACTACCTCGTGTGTACGCGCGCCGTCGATCCGGTCGCCTTGGAGAGCGACCGGATGGTGCATTTGACCCGCGGTGTCCACGCGCCGCAGGGCTTCAGCGGTGTGCTCGATCAGGTCGCGTACGTGACATTCCAGGAGTTGGCGACCCGGGTCAGCCATCGCACTACCGGACGAGTCTGCGATGACCCGATCGCCGACCGGATGTTGCAGCGCATCGCGGCCGATGAGAATCTGCACATGATGTTCTATCGCAACGTCACCGGCGCAGCGTTCGACATCGCTCCGGACCAGACGATGGAGTCCGTGACCAAAATCGCGATGACGTTCGCCATGCCGGGCACCGGCATGCCGAACTGGCGTCGCAATGGCGTGTTGATGGTGAAGCACGGGATCTACGATCTGCGCCAGCATCTGGACGACGTGTTGATGCCGGTCCTGCGCACCTGGAATGTCTTCCAGCGTACCGACTTCACCGCGCGCGGCGAGCGCAGCCGCGAACATCTCGCCGCGTATCTCGACAAACTCGGTCGCGACGTCATCCGGTTCGAAGAACAACGCGACCGCATCCTCGCCCGCGAGGCGGCACGAGTCGGGTAGCGCACCCGGCGTGCGCAGTCCTTCGCCGCTACCCCTGGTATGGGTGGTTGGTGAACTGGACTGCACCGGACTCCGGGATGTGGGTCGCGTTGAGGGTGACGGTGCCGACAAAGTTGTCGTGGCCGGGACTGAACAGCGCCGAGTAGCCGCTGTTGCCCCAAAAGCCGGGGCCATTGGCGTGTGCGGTGAAGCTGCCGGTTTCACCGGTGTCGACATTGCGGTAGTTCAGGGTGATATCGAGTGAGCACCGGCCGAAGCCGATCATCTGGGCGGTCACGGTGAACGCGGCCATGCCAGGGTAGGCGTTGCCGTTGACCGACGAGTCGACGATCGCGACGCAAGGGCCGTTGGTCATCGAGTAGATCGTCGTGAACTTGCCGCCGCTCGAGTCCGCGGAAGCTGGTGTGGCCGCCGCGATTGCGGCCGCAGCGGTAATCGCGGCGAGGCAGAAAGCGATCATGGATCGGACCGAACGCATCATTACCCCCGGTGGTCGGTGGTGTCATGGCGACGTTATGCCGTGCGACGGTACCAGCCGTCGCGCCGTCCCATCATCGTTCGCGCGGAACATGCTGATTACCACAGGGTTCCACCGTTTCGGTGTATCAGCCGAGGCTGAAGGGTTGGCCCCACAGGGTTTCGGAGTCGTCCATGACATTGTCGTGCACGGTGACGGTGGTGTAGGCGCGGGCTTCGGCGGCGCCCGCGCAGCCTTCTACCGACAGTGTGTGGTCCACGTACTGGGTGATGCCCGATGTGCCGGTGAAGGTGTAGTCCTCGATTTCCTTGGTGGCTACCTTGCCGGGCTTCAACTGAACGCTCAGGGATGGATCGGCATAGGGCGAGATGCCCGAATTGCCCGCGGTACCACCGGCGTACCCGCCCGCGGTGACCCCGCCATTGCCGCCACCGCCACCACCGTCACCGTCGCCACCACCGTTGTCCGCGCCGGCGGGCGCATCGGCTTTCGGCTTGGTCGGCGTATCGCCGCTGCCCTCGGCATGTGTGCCACTGCCGAGATCGACCTGGCAGCCCACGAGATAACCGGTCTCGATTCGACCGCCGGTGACGGTGATATCCGCGGGCACGGTGACGTGCACCGATGTCACACCGGATACCCACGCATTGCGGGAAAGTGGGCTCGCGGCCATCGAACCGGAGATCGTCGCCTGCTCGCCGGTGCGGTCGACCGCGACGACAACGCCGTCGCGGATGGTGAACCGGTCGTGGCCATCGGGCAGGGGGATCGCGGTATCGGCTTGTGCCGCACCGGATGTCACCAGCGCGACGGGTAGGAATGCGCACGTCATGAGCGCGGCACACACTGAACGGCGCATTGCGCTGTCCCTCTCGTTCGATCGCATTACGCTCATCCGACGCTGAACGGGTCGCCGTACAGCGTCACTTCGGCCGCGCCCTGGTCGTTGGTCACGGTCAGGGAGCTGTACGCGCGCGCCTGCGCGTAGCCGCCGCATCCGCTCAGCTGGATGCCGCGATTGCGGTAGGCGATGCCGACGGCACCCGCCGCGGGGTCGAGCTTCTTGGTGCCGAACTTCACCACCGCGACGCCGCCGGGCACCAGTTTGATACTCGGATTCAATTCCGGGGATACCGAATCGGGCGCGAGGTAGACATCACCGCCGAGCGACAGCCCGCCGGACAGGTCTACCTGGCAGCCGATCAGATAACCGGTCTCCAGACTGCCCGCCGTCGCGCCCGGCGCCGTGGCGTACGCGGTCGCGGACAGCTGCGCCGTGCGTGACATGCCGTTGGCGGCGAGCGACTGGGAGATGATCGCGGTCTCACCGGTCCTGGTCAGATCCACCGGAATACCCGTTGCCGTCGTGAAAGCTTGCTCGCCGTCGGGCAGCGGCACCACCGTATCCGCGCGCGCGAACCCACCTCCGAGCATCAGCACCGCCAACCCCGCGCTCAGACCAGCCGACCACCGGCCGACGCCATCGATCACCCTCATCAAACCTCATCCTCGACCGCCAGCAGCTACGGGAGAACCTCGCACGCAAACCTGAACGTCAGCTGGGAATCAGCAGTGTGGTTGCTGTCGACCGGAATCCCGTCGCCACGGCCGATCGGATCCGCGCGCTCACAGCTGGCTCATAACCTGCTCCAATTTTCGACAGAGGTTGTGCCGCAACGATTCTCGCGTCGGGCGGTTCGGCCCGACGGTTCGGATCCAGAACCGAGGAGGAAACGTATGGGAGTCAAGTCGAAGCTGGTTACCGCGGCTGCGGCTGGCGTTGTGGTGTTCGGTGCACTTGGTGTCGGCGCCGGTGTCGCGAGCGCTGATCAGCCGCAGGGACCGGCGGCCGGGCAGCAGTGTCCGCCGCCGCCCGGTGACCACCAGGGCCCGCCGCCCGGTGACCAGCAGGGCCCGCCGCCCGGCGATCCGCAGGGTCCGCCGCCTGGATGCCCCGCGCCCGGACAGTGATCCGCAGCCCTATGTCCGCAAGGACATAGGGCATTTTCCTGCGGCAGCACGCATGGGGCGGCGTGCCCGCGACATCACAACTATGGTGTGGGCGTGCGGATTCGACGGTGGCGGCGCGCGTACCTGGGCGCCGAATACGCGGCGCTGTTCTTCGGCGGAACGACCGCCTACAACGCGGTATTGCGGGGTCGGCCGCCGATTCCCGCGCTGCTCGCATTGGCGGTCGGCGTCACCGGATACCTGCGGCGCTCCTCGGACTTCGACCGCGTGACGCTCTGGCGCTCGGAGGCGATTCGCAAGCAGGCGCGCCCCATGGCGGCGCTGGCGGGTTCGAATGCGGTCGCGCTCACCGCGGCGGTCGTAGTGCTGCGGCGGGACAATCTGTTCGAGTTGCCGCGCCGGAATCCCTGGCTGTGGCTGGCGGTCATGGTGCTGTATCCCGTGCTGAGTGTTTACCCGCAGGAGTTGATCTTCCGTTCCTTTCTGTTCCACCGGTACGCGCCGGTGTTCGGCGACGGTATCGGGTTGGTGGCCGCGAGCGCGGTCGCATTCGGCTACGTGCACATCATCTTCGGCAGTTGGCTATCGGTCGTGCTGAGCGGTGTCGGCGGCTGGATCTTCGCAATGCGGTATTTGCGGACCCGATCGCTGTTCACCGCATCCGTCGAGCACTCGGTGTACGGAATGCTTATCTTCACAGTCGGTTTGGGGCAGTACTTCTATCACGGCGCCGCTCCCGCGGCGCGATGGTCCGCCGGCTGAGGGACCGCGTTCAGGTGCGGCGGGGTGCCGAGCCGGACACGTTCGGCATCGACGTCGTCATGTCGTCGCTACCAGGAACTGTTCCGCGCTCGGTGGTCGCAGACCATCTGTTCTGTCGGCGAAGTAGCGCTGGGTCAGGATTGATGTCGAAATGTGTTGTGCCGATGCGAAGCCCGCTGCCTCGGCCAGCTCGAGCAGTTCATCCGGGCTGAACAGGCTGAGGAATGGCACTCCACTTGCGCGTGCGGCATTCTCGACGGCCTGGCGTATCGGGCGTTCCACGGCATCGAGTAAGTCCAGCGGCAGTTGGAAGGTCATGGCCAAGGTGGAGCCGGGCGCGAGGGTCGAGATCCGCTGCAGTGTCTGGATATTCGCCTCACGGGTGAGATACATGGAGACGCCGGTTTCGGCGATCACGGCAGGACGCGACGGGTCGAAGCCCGCGGAAATGAGTCGCTCCCACCAGGATTCGGCCTCGAAATCGACCGGGACCAACCGCAGCCACGGCGGAACTCCGAAGCCCAGTTCGACCAACCGCCGCCGCTTCCATGTCTGCGGTCCCGGCTGGTCCACCTCGAACACTGTCAGACCGGATGCGATTTCGGGTCGACGCTGGGCGAAGGTATCGAGTCCGGCCCCGAGGATGACGTACTGATCGACGCCGCGCGCCGCCTGCTCGACCACCAGATCCTCGACGAAACGGGCGCGTGCCACGACGCATGCGCGTGAGAGGCCGGTCGTCTCGGGATCCATATCCCCTCGGGCGCGCCATCCCGCGTCGGGGTCGATCAGCCGCAGCCCGATCTCGTCTGCGAGCACGTGCGGCGCCGGATCGATTTCGACGTGCAAGGCACGCCACAGCGCGACGCGCTCCGCCGTGCTCTCCGGGCCGATGACCTGTTGCATGGTTCAGCCGACCTTTCCGACCTGCAGATTCCACACCCGGCCGTCCGGGTCGCGTACCGTCATTTCCTTTGTCCCGTAATGGGTTTCCTCGAATGGCGTGACCACCTCGATGTCACTGCTCGGCCGGAACGCGTCCGGTTCGGTCACCGTCAGCACGAGCTGCGTCTGCGGGGTCTGGCTGCGCGGGATCTCGGCGATGAATACATACGGACCATCGCCATTGCGGAACAGTCCGGAATTGTGGTCGGTGGTGAATTCGGGTTCGAAACCGAGCGCCTGAAAGAACCGCGCCGCCTTACCCCAATTGTGCGTTTCGACGAATACGCCTTCGATGCCCTGCGTCGTCATATCGTCTCTCCTTCGCGCGCTCATGGTTGCTGATCGTGGGCGTCGTCGAGGTATCCGCGCAGCGCCTCCGCGACCAATGCCGACAGCGACATGCCGGACTCGATGGCCCGGAACTTGACCTGCTTGATCAGCCCCACCGGCAAATACACGTTGAACTGCTTCACGTCCTCGTCGCCCACACCTCGATGCTAGCATTCTAGTAAGCTAGTGACAAGATCGTCATATGCTGATGGCGGTAAATGGCGACAAATGCGCACCACCGACGCATGGCGATCTCGAGCTGCCGCCGGAGTGTGGGGGCATTCGGCGGGCCGCGAAGCGGCGCGATAACTTGATCGGGTGATCGAGAGTTCGGTATCCGCGACGGCTGGGGCATGGCGGGCAGGTGACGGCGTCCCGGTGACGTTGCGGGAGGCGACGGTGGCATGGGCCTTCGCGGCTCATGCGGAGCTGTCCGAGGTCGCCACCGGGTACGGGAACTTCATCACCGTGGACGAGTTGGCCGAGCGGGTGCAGGAAGCGTCCGAGGTGCATACGGGTGCGCCGACGCGGATGTGGATGGAGGCCATTCTGCGCAAGGTCGCGCGGCGTTGCCACAATGCCGGCGAACCGCCGCTGACCTCGTTATGTGTGCAGGAGAACCACACCGTCGGCGACGTCTACAAGTACGTGCTGGAACTCGCCGGGCTGCCGATTCCGAAGGATCTCGAGTCGCATGCCGCCTATGCCCGGTGGCAGTGCTACGAGCAGCACGGTGCCACCATGCCCGCCGAGCCGACCGCCCCACCGCTCACGCCCAAGGTGGCGGGCCGCCGCTCGGCGAGCGCCACCCCGCAGGAGGCCAAGCCCGAGCCCGCCCGCGCCGAGGTGTGCCCGCAGTGCTTCATCCAGCTGCCCGCCAGCGGAACCTGCGAGTACTGTGTGTAGCTCATTTGTCCGGCGGGAACTGTCCGCTCGCCCGGACCGAGTTTCCGTTGAGGGTGAAGGTCACCACGCTCGGCCCGCCCTGCGGGCAGCACAGCGCATTGTCGGGCTCGGCCCAGCGGTATTGCACCGAGACGGTGTCCGAGTCTTGCCGAGTATCTCGGCGTAGCCGTACGGCTTCGATGTCGCGGTGCCCAGGTAGGTGCCGTTGGTGAAGAACAGGATGTGGGTGCCTGGGTGAATGCCCTGCCACTCGACCTGCATCCACGACAGAACACCTGAGCAGCCCGCCCGGATCGGATCGCCGCTGCCGCCTCGAGCAACCCAGGTGTCTCCGGTCGGGGGCGGCCCCAGCTCGGCGACCGCTGCGGCGGCGAGTGCCGAGTTCACGTCGAAGCACAGACCGTGTCCGCTGCCGTATGGGGTGGATTCCGCGGGCGCGGTTACCGGTTGCGGGTCCGCCGCGGACTCCGGTGTTGCCGCAGGTTTCGGGCTGGACGCCGAAGTACTCGGCGTAGCAGCGGGTTTCGGATCGACCGCGGGTGCCGCAGCGGTGGACGCACCGGCCTGCGCCGGAACCGACGTTCCAGTGGCACCGGATGGCGACGAACTCGAGCCACACCCGACAGCGCCGATCATCATGCTCGCCGTGAGCATGGCAAATGCCGATGACTTGATACCCGCGGCTTCCCCTCGATGCCGACCGATAAAGCGAAACTCGCTGTGCCGCAACGAATTGCGGATATGCAGAACATCGGATGATTCGCAGTCGGTGTTACCGAGCAGCAGACACGGAACGTGCCCCCAATTGTCGGGGCGACAGGTGGTCGGCGCCGGGGTATTCAATGCCGGACACTCAGTGTGCCCTCCATGTGCGCGTGATATCGGCAGTAGAACGGGTGTGCGCCGATTTCGTCGGGTGCGGTGAAGGTGATGGTCTGGCCGGGGGCGATCTCGTGATCGAAGAGGCCGGGGCGTTTGCTGGTAATGCTGTGTTTCACCGAATCGAGGTTGACCACCGTCAGCATCGCGCCCGGCGTGATCGGGGGCGTGCCGGTGTAGTCCTGGCGTTCGATGGTGATGGTGACGGCGGATATCGGCGCGGGGCCGGACCACGGGGGCGTGGCGCTCTCCTCCGAGGTGCCGCACCCCGCGGCCCATGCGACGGTCAGCAAGGCGAACGCGATCCGATGCCGCCACGCGGAGGTTCGAGTGCTGTTCACCTTGACCGGCTGCCCATAATTCGAGCTGTCATGCCCGTACCCGTCTACCTCGTCCGGAATAGGGCGGTGATGTCGCGTTCGACCAGTCGTCCAATCGTCGAAGTGACGGTGTTTAGGCCACAGCCGAAACATGGTGGGGGTCGGGCACGCTGATTCCTAGGCTGCTGAACAGTGCGTATTCAGGAGTCGAGAATGGTGAACGAGGTAGTGGCGCGGCCCGTGGGGCTGGTGCTGGGACGGTTGAGCGTCGGTGCGGTGGTGGCCGGGCGGCGGAAGCGGTGGCGGCCGAGTCGGTTTCGCTGGTCGGCCACCCGGTCGGCCACCGATCAGATCCTGCGGCTGGATCCGGTTCTCGCGGTGATGCTGCGAAGTCCGCGGTGATCGCGAGTACCGTGAGGCATCTCGGCACCAGGATGCGGGGCGACGTATGAAGCGGATCTACTGCACACCAGAGGATTTGACGCGCATCCGGATCGGGGCCCCGCTGGGCGCGATGGGCGAAACAATGCTGGCCACCCGGGTGGTGCAGCGCACCGACGCGCCGCTGTACGACGGCTGGCGCGGGCAGGTGCGGCGCGCGATGCCGGAGAACTTCGGCGTGCTCGCGGATATCCTCCCCGGCGTGCACCACTTCGTCGACCTGATCACGCCGACCCGAGGTGCACGGTCGATGTCGGCGGGGATCGAGGCATTGCATCTGGCCTCCCGCGACGAACTTCGCCGCGAGGTGGAGCACGCCGCTCGTCAGCGTGCGCTGGCCGGCCATCCGCTCCCCGCGTGGACGCGGGAGCTGTCCGACCGTGACAGCGCCGCCCGCCGCGATGTCGCGCGCGCCGTCGAGGCTTTCCATGCGGTGGCCTTTGCCGGTCGGTGGGCGCATATGCAGTCGTATCTCGAGGTGGCGGCCGAGCGGATGGCCCGCACCATCGCCACCGAGGGCGTCGAACGGCTCTTCGCCGGGCTGGCGCCCTTCGCGCGGTGGCGGCCGCCGGTGCTGGAGGTGCCCTACGCGACCGAATGCCACGACGAACATCTCGACGGGCGCGGCCTGATCATCATTCCGTCGCTGTTCATCTGGCCCGGAGCGAAGCTGCTGAAATCCACGATCGACACGGACGCGCCGATGACATTGGTGGTTCCGGTGCTGCGTGATATCACCGATTTCGCTACCGCATGGGGTCCGCGCGCGACCAACGAGGCACTGACCGCACTGCTCGGCCGCACGCGCGCCGCCGCGCTACAGGAGATCGCCGAGGGCTGCACGACGACCGAACTCGCACGCCGACTGGGCGTTTCCCCCGCGACGGCCAGTGAACACGCATCGATACTGCGCGAGGCCGGGCTCATCGAGAGCTGGCGGCACCGGAATACGATGCGACATCAGGCGACGACATTGGGCATCGCACTGCTCGACGGTGATCTCGGCGGTGGTGTGCGCATCGCTTGATGCCGCGCCGGTATGGTCGGGCCGGTGCAGTTCATAACCGACCGGAAGAGTCCGGCGTGCTGATGGTCCGGGTGAGTGTCGGCTTGATCGCCGCGGCGGCCACGGTCGTCGCGGGTGCCAATATCCGATTGTGGCTGGTCTCGGCCGGATATCGGTCCGGACCCGCGGCCGCGCCGACGGTTCCGGTGGTGATCGTGCCGGGCGCGAAGGTCGGTGCCGATGGTGCGCCGATGGCCTATATGCGTGGTCGACTCGATGTCGCGATCGAACTGCTGCGGGCCGGAAAGGTACGCGAAGTTCTGGTGTCCGGTGCTGCGGCGGGCGTGTCGGGCGACGAAATCACCTCGATGACAAAGTATCTGGCGGACCACGGTATTGATCCGTCGGTGGTGCGCGCCGATGGCGAGGGGTTGTCGACCCGAGCGACATGCGAACGAGCCAAGAATCTGTTCGGCATCGACCGTGCGATCATCGTCACCCAATACCAGCATCTGCCACGGGCGGTCGCATTGTGTCGCGGCGCGGGCATCGATGGTTACGGTGTCACCGCATACTGCGAATGCAAGCGGACGACATTGGTGCGCAATACCGTTCGTGAATGGCTGGCCGCGCCCAAAGCGGTCGCCGCGCTGGTCTGGCGCTGATCCCACTTTCGCATTGCCGACGGCGGATTCGGCTGCGGCTCGGGATACGGTTCCGGCTCCGGATACGGCTCGGGCCCCGGCACCGGTTCCGGCCCGGGTTTCGGCGGCACCGGATCCGGGATCGGCGTCGGTGGCACCGGGTCCGGGATCGGCGGGATGGGGCTCGGATTCGGTGGTACGGGACGAGTCATGGGCATACCTCCTCAGCGCAGCGGTACCCATCCGATTGCGGGCGAATCAGCCGAACGTCCGACGGCCGTCGAATCCGGCTGCCATGACCCACCCCGCGACGAATGTCGAGGTGTTCCCTTCCCTGGATCGGGCGGCTACGCTCGTTCGGAAGATCGAAACCGCTTGACGGGCTGCGGGTTTGATGCAGCCCAACGGGCTGGAGGGGGTATCTCGTGCAGCAAGCATGTCCGCACAGCGCGCAGCCGATCGTTATCGACCCGATGGTCGGTGATCTCGCTGGGGAGACCAGTCGGCTGCGCGCGGCCGGTCCGCTCGCGCGAATCGACTTACTCGGTGTGCCCGCCTGGACCGTCACCGAGTACACCGCCGCCAGGCAGTTGCTCACCGACTCCCGGCTGGTCAAGGACATCAATTCGTGGGCGCTGTGGACCTCGGGGACGGTGACGCGGGAATGGCCGCTCATCGGCATGATCGATACCGGACGGTCCATGTTCACGGTGGACGGTGCGGAACACCGGCGGCTGCGGAACAAGACCACGCAGGCGCTCACGCCGCGTCGGTTGGATGCACTGCGTCCGGTGATCGCGCGCCTCACGTCCGAACTACTCGACGACCTGGAGCGAACGGGTCGCGACGGTGTGGTCGACCTCAAGACCGAATTCGCCTATCCGCTGCCGATGCGGGTCATCGGTGTGCTGATGGGCGTCGACCGTGCCGATCACGCGATGCTGCTCACCTGGTACAAGGCGTTCTTCTCGATCCTCACCCCACAAAACGAGCGGTTGCGGGTGATCGATGAATTGGATGGTTATTTCACCGATCTGGTGCGCAAGAAGACCGTCAAACCGACCGACGACCTCACCACCGCCCTCATCTTCGCCGCCGACGGCGGTGCGCCGCTGACCGAGAAGGAGGTCGTCGGCAATCTGAAGGCACTGGTCGCGGCCGGACACGAGACGACCGTCGGTCTGCTGCTCAACGCCGTCCGTGCGCTGCTGTGCCGCCCGGAGCAATTGCGCGCCGTCCGCGACGGCGACGTCGAGTGGCAGCGGGCGATCGAGGAAGCGCTGCGCTGGGACACCCCGGTGACCCATCTGCTCATGCGCTTCGCCACCGAGGACATCACCGTCGGTGACATCGTGATCGAGCGGGGCGAAGGGGTGGTGATGTCGTATCGGGCCATCGGTCGCGATACCGCGGTGCACGGCAGCGATGCCGACGATTTCGATATCACCCGTCCAACGGCCAACCGACATTTGGCCTTCGGCTACGGAGCGCATATCTGCCCAGGTGCGGCGCTGTCCAGATTGGAGGCCGGAATCGGTCTGCCCGCGCTGTTCGAGCGGTTTCCGAAGCTGCGATTCGCGGTGCCGGTCGAGGAGATCCGCAATCTGCCGGTGCTGACCCAGAACGATCTGGCCGCCTTCCCCGTGTACCTCGCCTGACGCGCTCAGTTGGTGCGCGTGGCGTACCCCGGCGGCAGTTTGTGCGGCGGACAGTCGATCACGGTGTCGTCGTCCAGACCCCTGGATTCCAGGAAGGTGATGCGCCCGGATGTGGAGACCAGGGTCAGCGGATAGATCGGTCCGCGGTCGCGCTCGGCGATGATCGCGTCGAGATTTTCCTCGCAGCGGGTAAGGGTGCAGTCGGGATAGTCGAGCATCCATTGCGGGTAGGAGATCGTGGTGTGCACGCGACGGTCGCCGAGCCAGACGATGAGCACAGTGGTGGTTCCGGTCGGCTCCACCCAGGCGATTTTGTACATATCGTCGCTGAGCTGGACCAGCTTCGCCACCTGATTCTTGGACCAGCGTCCGAACATCGGCCCCATCAGACTCCGCGATTCGATCGTGTCCGCGTCGCGCACGTAGAGCTCGTATTTCCAGCCGTTCTCATAGGCGTAGATGAGGTGTTTGCCGACAATGCCGGTCAGATCGCCGTGTAGTGCCAAGTGCGTGGTCGCCAACCGCTGCGCGCTCATCGCCTGACTCCTCTCGGTCGACCTACGAGGCCGAGACCTGCGTCTTCTTGTCAGCCTAATCACTGCGGCAAGCATTGCGGATGGTTTGCCAGGAACGGTGCGATCATGGCCGCGCGGCCGCGTAGAGGACCTCGCGCATCCCGGGCAGTGCTTCCTGATCCGCCCGCCACACCAGCCGCAGATCGAGATCGGGCACCGGAAAGTCCAAGCGGACGAGGGCACCCCGCGCGAGGCTGTCGGCGACCGCGAATTCCGGCAGTAGGGATATGCCGAGTCCGTGCTCGGCCCAGGCTCGCATGACCGGGACCGCACCGGCCCGCACGCGTCGCGGCCCCGAGCCGAGCACCTTTTCACCCGCCATCCAGAACGAGCATTCGGGCACATTGACCAGCAGCCGTTCATCGATGAGGTCGGCGGGTGTCAGGCCGGTCCGGGCGGTCAGCGGATGTGTCGGCGCGGCGACCAGGGCCAGCGGTACCGGATCGAGGTCGAGGAAGGCGAGTGCTTCGGCGGGGGCCGGAAAACCCAGATCACCGACGGCGCCACCGGAATCCAGCAGCAGTGCGGCATCGAGCGCGCCGCCGACCACATCGGCGAGCAGGCCGTCGCGGGCCCGATCCGAGCGCACCTCGACCTCGATATCGGGTCGTCGCTCGGCCAGTCGCGCCAGCACCCGCGGCACATACGCACCCGCCAGGGTTTCCAATGCTCCGAGCCGCAGCACCGGCCGTTCCTCCCGTACGTCACGCATCGCCCGTTCGGCCTGTTCGAGCAGCCGCCGCGCCCATTCGGTGAGGCGCTGCCCCGCGGGCGTGAGCCGCATGCCCTTGGGATTACGCACGAAAAGCGCGACCCCGAGCGCGGTTTCCAGTGTGCGGATCTGCTGGGACACCGACGACGGCGCGAGCTCCAGCGCGACCGCGGCCTCGGTGACCGTGCGGTGGCGCACCACTGCCTCGAAGGTCCGCAGCTGACGTAACTCCATGACCTGGCCAACAGCGACGGAGCATTCGGATATTCCGAACGCGGCATGCGCCGTAGCCGGTGGAGCCGTCGTGCCCGTCCGGCGAGAGTCGATCGCGTCATCACCGAGTCGAGGAGCTGTGGTACCGGATGAGCATGCTGCAATCGCGGGCGAGTACGTCCGCCGCGTCGACCAGAGCCCTATTGGGGATATCCCTGGGCTACTTCATGGTGTTGTTGGATATGACCGTGCTTTCGGTCGCCGAGCCCGATCTGGCGGCGTCCTTGCACACGTCGATCGCCGGACTGCAATGGGCGACCACCGGCTATACCGTCGCCTTCGCCGCACTGCTGCTCTCGGCGGGCGCGGTCGCCGATCGCCATGGTGCGCACCGGGTATTCCGCTTCGGCACAGCGGCTTTCGGCCTGGTCTCGCTGCTGAGCGCCATCGCGCCGAACCTGTGGGTGCTGGTGGCGCTTCGAGTGCTGCTCGGCGTCGCGGCGGCGGCGTGCGTACCGGCATCGATGGCGATGATCACGCAGCTGTATCCGGATCCGGGACGACGCGCGCGGGCGATTTCGACCTGGGCGGCGATCAGCGGCGCGGCGGTCGCGGCGGGGCCGATCGTGGGCGGTGCCTTGGTCGGGCTGGCCGGTTGGCGGTCCATATTCGTCGTCAACGTCCCCATCGCGGTTGTTGTGTTGGGGCTGAGCATGGGACCCACGGTCACCTGCGCACGCGGTGACCGCCGCATCGACTGGGCGGCGCAGCTGACCGCGGCCGTCGCCTTGGCGCTGTGCACCGATGCGCTGATCGCGGCGGGCACGCGGTCGTGGCGGCACACCGCGTGGTCGCTCGGCGGCATGGTGGTTGCGGCGATTGTTTTCGTGTATCTCGAACGGCGCAGTGCCACACCGGTATTGAATCGGGAACTGGTGCGCGCGGGTCGGGTACGGGCCGGGCTGCTGGCGGGCGCCGCGGTGAATTTCGCGCTCACCGGGGCACTGTTCGTCCTGCCGCTGCTGCTGCAGCAACAGCGTCAGCTGAGCCCGCTGCAGACCGGGCTCGCCTTTCTGCCGCTCACCGTGCCGTTCGCCGTCATCCCGCCGCTCGCGGGCAAACTCGTGGCCCGCATCGGGCCGCGTCGCCCGATACGGGCCGGACTCGGCCTGCTCGCGGCGGGCGGCGTGGTGCTGGCGGTCGCGGTGTTCGTGGAACTCGCCTATCCGGTGCTGGCGGTCGGTCTGCTGTTATCCGGATTCGGTGTCGCCCTTGCCCTTCCGGCGCTGGTCACCGCCATTGTCAATGTGGCACCGCCGGGGACCGCCGGTGCGGTCGGCGGCCTGCTCAACGCCGTCCGCCAAGTGGGCGCGACCCTCGGCGTCGCGGTCATGGGCGCATTCGTCACCACTGGCATCGGCTGGTCCTTGCTGACCTCCACGGCGGCCTGTGCACTCGCCTTCCTCGTCTTCGTCTACCAAAGCGCCGCCGCCCGCGCCGCAGGCATTGCCCGTCGATCTCATCGAGGAGGGCCACACCATCCCGGTGGCCAGGGTCCAGGCGATGCACGAGGGCAAGCGCCGGGCCCGTGCCCGTAGGCAGGGTTAGCTTTTCAGTGCTCGATGACGGTGCGGAAATGCGCCGCTCCGTCGGTGATCGCGTCGACGGTGACCACGGCCCGGGACTCGACGCCGTCATCGGTGACCGTGCAGACCACGGTCGCGCCGATATCGGCGTCGAGGGAGTCGGGGCAGTGCACGTCTTGTGGTGTGTGCCCGGTCTGGTCGGTGAAGTCGACGGCGACCTGCCGGGCGAGCTGTGAACTCGAGATCGCATCGGTCTCGTCGTCGTCATCGTCCCAGCCCGCGCTGGTTCGGGCGAGGCTGCCGAGAATCCCGAGGATGAGCATGACGATCAACAGGGTCCGACCGCCGCTCGAGAGCACCAGCGGGCGGGTTGGCGACTGCGGAGGGGGTTCGGTCAGTGCCGGACCGGACACCGCCGCCCGCTTATCACCGAAGACGCCCTTCAGGTACGTCGGTGTCAGCAGGTACGCGTAGGCGGACACCCGCATTTCGGTGCGCAGCACCGCCGAACTGGCCTCGAAGACCGCACCCGGCATCCGACCGGTGATCAGGACGATCAGCCACAGAATGAAGGCGATGATTCCCCAACCGGCGGTGAACCAACTCGACAGCACCAGGATCGGGCAGGCCAGGATGAGCCGGAACAGCACCGCGAGGCGGTTCAGCGGCGTCGGCGGGTGGAACAGCAGCCGGATCGGGTAATCCGGTGCGGTCCAGGCGAAGGGCGGGTAGTCGTCGACCAGCAACATGACGTAGCCGTGCACCCGTACGGCGTAGCCGTAGTATCCGCGCAGGAACTCGCCGCACCAGTCGGGCAATCGACCGAGCATCAGCGCACCGAACCAGCCGCAGACGATCACCACGAAGGCGGCGATGCTCAGCGCCCAGAGCACGATCAGCTGGGGTATGGCCAACAGCAGCCGCAACAGAACGGTCCAGCGGCGGTGTTGCTTCGGCGGAAAGACATCCAGTTCGACCAAAGGTTCGCTACCGGTCGGTGATCCCTCGTTCATTACCACGGCGACCCACTCACTTCCTTCGTCCGGCGGAATTGTCCAGAACTCCTATGAGCGAGCGCAGCGAGCGAATCATGTGCCAGCGCGCATCGCGCATGCCGAAGCCGAGCGCCAGCGAGGCGCAGGCATGAGCGAGATCGAATGTAGCTCGTAGTTTGCCGATAGATCGGTAACCGCGCCGACCACGGCGGCTTCCGTGGCAGCGACAGTACGCGACGAGCTCTCTGTTAAGGGATCTTAAATAGCAGTCTCCAAACAGGCGCAGCCGGTGGGCGCGGCGCACAATTCCGTTGTCGGAGAGAACAATCCACGCCCGCCGGTACGGGTCCTCAGTGGATCTAGTAAGACAGTTGTCAGCGGAGGAACCAGTGCCCAGACATGTGACCGTGATTCATAGAGTGCGCGGCGTCGACGTCCCCTACCTAGCACGTATCGACCACAATGCCGATGTCGTTACCTATGTTTGTGCGAAGGACTTGATCGACGGAATACCGCGGCATGCGGCCGCCGCCGTCGAATTACTCGAGGATATGGCGAATGTGCCCGAGGCCGTGCACGCGCTGGCGGCTCGATTCGGTGCGCCGGACCGCATTGTCGCGCTGCACGAATTCGATTTGCTGACCGCGGCGGAATTGCGGAGGGAATTCGGTATCGCGGGTGACAGTCCGGACTATGTACTTCCGTTCCGCGACAAACTGGTGATGGGTGCGACGGTCGCCACCGCGGGCGTGCCGACACCGGCGTTCACCCATGTCGCCGATATCGAGTCGATCACGGACTTCGCTGCGGTGCACGGCTTTCCGCTCATAGTCAAACCCCGTCTCGGCGCCGGGAGCAAGGACGTCATCCGGCTGAATTCGATCGATGATTGCGCGGCATTGCCCGACCTGAGCTCGGAACCTTTTCTCGTACAGCGCTTTTGCCCGGATGCGGTCGGCGCCGTAGACGGTGTGTGGACCGGCGGTGAGCTCGGTCCGTGGCGGGCTTCACAATATGTCGGCAACTGTCTCGAATTCGCCAGTGGTGGTATAACTCTCGGCTACGTCGAGCTCGACGATCCGGAATTGCTCGAGGAGCTGACGAAATTCATCGAGGCTGTGCTCGGCGCGCTGAGCGCGGATGTGCCGACGGTTTTCCACCTCGAATTCTTCCTCGGTCGCGACGGCGCCGCGCCGCGTATCCAGTTCCTCGAGGTGGCCGCGCGGGCCACGGGTGGCGAAACCACACATATGTGGCGGGAGGTGCACGGCTACGATCTGCTCGGTGCGGCGGTCGATATTCAACTCGGCCGGATTCCCGCCGCCGATCCGCTCACCGATACATCGGTGGTCGGCGAGTTGCTGATCCATCCGCCGGTAACTCCACCGTGCACCGTGGTGGATGTCCAGCTGCACGTCCCGCAGCAGTATGCGCCCTACCATGCCTCGGTCCCGCAGCCGGGGACAACCATTACCCAGACGTTCGGCTATGCCGAAATCGGCGCCGCGTTCCGCTTCCGGGGCGACTCCACGGCGGAAGTGATCGACTCGTTGCGACGCACCGCGGCGGGGTTCCGGATGGATTGCGTGGCTTTCGATCCGGCCGTCGATCCGGCCGTCGCCTGAGTCGCGGGATTCGGATCGTGTCACGGTTCTACGCTGCCCTGCCGCCGGTCGGCCCGCAGCGTGTGCTCACGCTGATCACGGCGGCATCTGCCGTTTTCAGCGGAATCTATCTGTCTACCGTTGTCCTGTATTTCACACGGATCGTGCACATTTCGCCGATGCAGGTCGGAGTCGGCCTCAGCGTCGCGGGGGCCGTGAGCATCATCGTCTCCATCCTGGCCGGGAAGTTGTCGGATCGTCGCGGGCCGCTGGGCGTGCTGCGGATCAGTCTGATCTTCGCGGCCTGTGGCACCCTCGGCTTTCTCGTGGTCGGTGCATTCGCCTGGTATCTGGTCGTCATTCCGGCCACGGCCGCCGCGCAGACCTGCGTGCAACTGATGATCTCGACGATCATCACCCGCGTCGTCACCGAACGGGCCAATGAATTCCGGGCCTATATTCGCTCGATTCTGAATGTGGGCATCGCCATCGGTATCGGCCTCTCCGCCGTTGCCGTGCAGTGGGATTCGGCGAATTTCTATCACGCGGCCATCGTCATCGGCGCTGCTTGCGTCGCGGGTGCCGCTCTCATGGTCGGGCGGCTGCCCGCACTGGGGCCGGTGGCGGTGGAGTCGGCAGCGACCGCACCGCGCTGGTCGGTGCTGCGTGATCGGCCGTATCTGGCGCTCACCGTATTGGATGGGTTGCTGTCGCTGCAGTACCGAATTCAGTCGGTCGCGATTCCGCTGTGGATCATCGGCGCGACCACGGCACCGCGCTGGTCGATCGCCGCGATCGACATGCTCAATATCTTCATCGTGGTGTTCTTCCAGGTCCGCGCGAGCCGCAGCGTCGATACCGCCCGCGCGGGCGGCGTCGCGCTACGGCGCGCCGGATGGGCCTTCCTGCTGGCCTGCATTGTGCTGGCCGCGGCCGAAGGTCAGTCGGGCTGGATCGCCGTGCTCACCCTCGCCAGCGGCGCGGCGGTTCTGAGCATCGGCGAATTGTGGCAGACGGCAGGTGGTTTCGAGGTTTCGAATGCCTTGGCGCCGCCGGAGGCCATCGGTGAATACCTCGGCGTATTCGGCACCGGACTGCGACTGGCCGATGCGCTCGGCCCGGCCTTGCTCACCTGGTTGTGCATCGGGATCGGTGTCGCAGGCTGGTATATCGCGGGGCTGATTCTGCTGGCCGCCGGTCTGCTCGCACCGGTAGTCGTCGCAAAGGCGGAATCCCGGCGGGACCGGTACGCACTCGCGGCGGCATCGTAGCCGCTATCCGGTGGCCGAGATCGCGGCATCGGATCCGGTGTGACCGGTCGGCAATACGAAGTACAACTCGCTGCGGCGGGCGACGCCGAGTTTGCGATAGACGCGGGTGAGGTGTTGTTCGACGGTGCTGGTGGTGATGGCGAGTGTATCGGCGATCTCGCGATTGGCCTTGCCGCGCGCCGCCAGCTCCGCCACGCGGCGTTCGGCGGGGCTCAGCGTCGTGAGTCCACCCGGAAGCTGACCCAGTGCGGGCATGGGTTGGGTTGGCTGCGTAGCGGTCTGCGGTTTGCCGTCGAGCAGATCGCGCAGCAGCACCTCGGCGCCGCAGGATTCCGCGATCCGCATCGCATCGCGGATCAGTACGCGGGATCGTTCGTGATCGCCGACGGCGCGGTGGGCCTTGCCGAGTTCGCCGAGGGCCGTGGCCAATTCGACATCGTCGCCGCCGGTGCGGGCGATCACGGCGGACTCGCGCAGCAAGCGGAAGGCCTGATAGCGATCGCTGGTGGCGGCCAGTAATCGGAGTGCGGCGCCGCCGGAGCGGTGCCGGTCGGCGCCGCCGAGCAGCTCGAGCTGTCTGGTCGCGAATTCCCGGGCTTGCCGGTGCTCGCCCAGGGCGAGATGGGCGGCGGCGATGTCGTTGCGCCACGGCACCAGCCAGGGGAAGTCCATATTCCACTGGTCCATCAGATAGCCGCAGCGGCGGAAGCTGCGCAATGCGTCGTCGGCGCGACCGACCGCGAGGTGATGGTGGCCCTGCGCCTGCAGATACGGCAGACCGAAGCGCGATTCGAAAATAGTGCGGGGCACCGGTCTTTCGAGTTGGGTCGCGGCCTCGGCATGTCGACCGGAGATCGTCAGCGCGTGCACCATCGCGGCGATCGGCGTGCCGATCCAGAGGCCGAGGTGTTCGGCGGGTACGTAATTCAGGGCCAGCGCCGCATCGCTGATCGCCTCGCGAATATTTCCCTTGCGCAGCATGGTTTCCGCGCGCAGTCCGGCGAAGATCGACTGCCAGGTCGGCGCGCGGCGGGCATCGGCCTCGGCGAGCAGCGATTCGCACCAGGCCGCCGCGGTGTCGAGCCGATTGCTGTAGATGAGACAGTGCACCGCGGCCACCAGGGTTTCGATCGTGGTCGAGGTCAGGCGGTGGCTGGTGAGCAAGCGCTGTGCGAGCGTGGCTATCTCGTCGAGCGGATGGGTGAACAGGCCGGTGAGCAGATCGGCGCCATGTCGGTGCGGTGACTGCTGGTCGGTGTGCACCTCGGGCGGCCGGGCCGGGGCCGCGAAGAGTCGCGGATGACGTTGTACATGTGGGGGATAGGAGTACCGCAGCCAGGCGCGCAGGAAGTCGAACTCCGGTGTCGCCTCATCCGGCTTGCCGCTGTTCAACTGGCCGAGTGCGTGATCGGCCTGCTGCACCCGCCCGTGCCACAGCAGATACATGATGGCGGCGGGCAATTCGTGGTGCGGCACTCGGCCCGCACGCAACGCCGCCTTCAGCCGGGTGAACTGTCGCGAACGGGTCGACGGGTTGATCCGCCACTCCAGGCAGACCAGCCGGATCGCGATGGCGGCCCGCTCGCCCACCTCCCGGGTGGCGCGATAGGCCAACTCCAGCCGTTCGACCGCCGGTTCGATCTGATCGTTCGCTATCGCGTCCTCGGCGGCGGTACGCAGGACCTCGACGGCCCACGGGTAGCCGACGGCACCGGCGTCGACCAGGTGGTCGGCGACGGTGCTCGCTGGAAAACCCCGGTGGTGCAGTAGTTGCGCGGCCCGGCCGTGCAATTTCCGCCGGACCTCGTCGGGGGTGTTGCGCAGGATCCGCTCGCCGACCTCCGGATGTTCGAAGCGCGCGGTTTCGGCGAGTTGTCGAACCACGGCCCGCACGGCGGCCTCGTCGACCTCCAGCAGTTCGGCGACCAGGCCGACCGTGCTCGCGGTACCGAGCACGGCCATGGCCTGACCGACACGGGACTTGGCGAAGTCGGCCCAGTGGTCGCGCAGCGCTGGGTGATCGCTGTGTCGTGGGACGTGCTGGCACATACTCGGAGCCCCTTCGTCGAGGTGGTGTGCCCGACTGTGGGAGAGCACCATCGAAAACGAGCAGCTCGGGTGCACTGAGGATGCGGCATCGTCGCAGCGGGAAGGGCGCGTCGACGCGCCCGTTGATCCAGCCGGTGCAGACAGGTTAATTCGCCCGCACGTTCCTGTCACGACAACTGATGACACCTACGCAATATGAGGTTTTTCAATCCTTTTCGTGTCATTGACTCCCGGCCGGCACGAGAGCGTGCTGATGGTAGGCCAGACAGGCGGCCGAGGTGTCGTCGGCGGCCAAGAACAGCACCGTGCGTGCGGCGCCGAGGGCACCGCTGTCGCGTGCGCTCACGTACGCGTGTACCGGGGCCGCGGAGTACGGATTGTCCACGGAGGGATCGACCCCGACGATCGCTTCCGCTGTGAGTCCGAGCGCCGCCGCAAGGCGGGTACGGAAGGCGAGGGTCCAGGTGGGTGCGAGCAGTACGGCGCGGCCCTCGGCGAAATCTTCGACGTCCAGTCCTTCGGCGGTCAGGCAGTCGCGCACGGCCACCGCGGCCAATTCGACCAGATCATCGGTACCGGCCCGGGTGCTCATGGCCGAACGGCCGTGCGCGCCCACTTCGCCCATGGCGACCCAGGCGGTCGGATCGGCGGGCCCGGCGGTATCGGTGGTGTGCAGCACACCGAATCCGCCTGTGGTGCCTGATGTTCCGAGCAGGATCGCGGCCGCGCTGGTGCTGTAGGGGAAGCCGTCGACATGACGCTCGGTCGACGGGTGCGTATCACCGGCGACCAGCAGCGCATACGATACTTCCCCGTTGACCAGGAAGCATTCGGCGGTCGCGATCGCGTGTAGCAGTCCGGTCCCGCCGTTCATCAGATCGAAGGAGAATGCGGGCACCCGGCCGGGTGCGTATTCGAGGCCGATGCCGATGCGCTTCTGGATCAGCGCCGATACCGCGGGTTCGGAAATGTTCTGATCGCGAAAGACCCCGGCATTGATCAGCATTCCGATCTGCTCCGGGGCGACTCCCGCCTGTTCGAGGCAGGAAGCGGCCGCGCGCGCCGCCAGTTCGAAATAGCTGCCGGTATCGAGATCGGCATTGACGGCGGCCGCGAGAATGGTGGTCTGCATGACTCAGGCCTCCAGGCGGGAGATGGTGGCGGCCAGGTGTCCGGAGACGATGCCGGATGCCTCCGGAATCATCAGCACCTTGGAGCCCTTGGGGATCTTCTGCTGTGCGAGATATTCGTGCAGGACCACGAAATGTGAGGTCGACGCGGTATTGCCGAAGTCGTGCAGCACATTCAGGGCCTGCGGCATCGGGGTGCCGAAGTGCTGCTCGGTGAGATGGGAGATGTACTCGATGGCGGGCGCGCTGAATTGGTGGTGGATCCAGTAGTCGAACTTCTCGCTCTCCCAGGTGCGCCCGGACTCCGCCAGGAATGTCGATATGCGATTGATGGCCTGCCGATAGCGGCCCTCGTTCTGCATCGCGCGGTTATCGGTGTAGAGCGCGATTCCGGGGGCCTGGTCGCTCGGCATACCGATGCAGTGTTCGGCGCCGTCGGCGGAGGTCATGAGTTCGATGTAGTGGATTTCGTCGTCATCGTCACCGCGATCGTCGAGGATCACCGCGACCGCCGCGTCGCCGACGGTCAGCGCCGCGAACTGCGGGTCGTAGGGCTTGTTGATCTCCCGCGCCGCGGTCTCGGCGATCGGGGTGATCTGTTCGCCGCTGACCACCAGCCCATTGCGCACCACACCGGCCTTGATCATCCGATCCAGCACCAGCACCCCGGTCATCATGCCCGCACAGGCATTCGAGACATCGAAATGACGGGCCTTGGTCGTGCCGATCTGCTTGCCGAGCATGACCGCGAACGACGGTGCGTAGCAGAAGATCTCCTTACCGCGGGTGCGGGTGATGGAGGCCGAGATGACCACGTCGATGTCGTCGGGAGCGTAATCGGAATGCGCCAGGCAGTCCCCGATGGCGCGCAGGGCCAGATCGAAGGAGGATTCGTAACCCTCGTCGCTGGAGTTGTAGACGCGCCGATTCTTGATACCGGTAATCCGTTCCAGATCGAGGGATCTCGGTACCGCCAGTCCGGCGATGATCTCCTCGGTGGAACGGACAGTGGATGGTGTGTACGAGCCGATGGACTCGAAACGCGTGCGCAGCATTACCCCTGCTTTCTCTGTCGCGTGATTTCCCTGTGTTGCCAGGAGTTTCGACGGCGCTGTCGTGACTCCCCTATCCGGGCAGGCCGACCAAACTCGCGCTCACCTCGGACAGTTGGCGGGCCCGCGCATCATCACGGGCCAGTCGCGACGGTTCGCGCTCGCGGGTCTTGCGGAAATAGGCTCCGGTCACCTCGCCGACGCTCGGATCCGTCGCGAGAAAGGTGAGCGCGGCGGCCCCCTCGGCGGCCGTGATGAAGAACAGGCGTTTGGCGAGCGCGACGACCGGTTGCCCGAACCACGGCAGGGAATTCCAGATACCGGTCGAGACCGCGCCAGGATGGAAGGCATTGACCGTCACGCCGGTGCCCGCCAGTCGATCGGCCAGTGCGCGGGCATAGAGCACATTGGCCAATTTGGATCGGCTGTATGCCTTTTCGCCCGAATAGCCGGTGCGGAACCCGAGATCGTCGAAGTCGAGGGTCGCGCCGTAGTGCATCACCGATGAGGTGAACAGGATGCGCGCCGGAGCACTCTGGACCAGCAGATCGATGAGCAGTTCGGTGAGCAGAAATCCGCCCAGGTGGTTGGTGGCGAAGGTCGCCTCGATACCGTCCTCGGTTTCGGTGCGCGTCTGGTGATAGCCGCCCGCATTATTGGCCAGTACATCGACGCGGTCATAGGCGGCTTCGACTGCCTTGGCGAGTTGTCGCACCGACGACTGTGATGCGAAATCGCATTCCAGCGTATCGACCGCCCCCGCCCCCGCGGCCAGCACCAATTCCGCACTGTCGGCGAGCTTCTGCGGATTCCGGCCGACCAACACCAGCCGATCGCCCCCTGCGGCGAGCTGTTGCGCGGCTTCGAGACCGATGCCCGAGGTGGCCCCCGTGATCAGGATCGTCTTCATATCCGATTAGCCTGCCATCAATCCCACGGCCGAAATCCGCTCTCAGCGTTGCTTCGGCGAGTTGCCCGATGTGTGCGAACGACCAGGTGGTCGCACACAATCGATTGATTGCGCAGATCAGCACGCGCGTGCCGAATTCGGGTCCATGATGCTGCGCTGCAGTTGTAGCCGTCGTGCATGACGGTCGATAGGGGGCGATAGGGGGCGGTCGTTCCATCTGATGGCAAACCAGCGCCCACGGCCGGCGCGCAGGCGCCGCGGCCAGCTGTGCGAAATCCCGAGCGCCGGTGGCTATTCCGAGACCCTGGCCGTGTTCTGGAGGAATCTGCAGGTCGCGGCGTCGGGCGAACTGCACCGCCGCGTCGTGGGACGTTATCGGCGTTAGCCGGCTATCGCGAACGGGACGCGTAGATTTGTTCAGCGCCGTTCACCGGGGTGCGGTCATTCGGATGATCTGTCGGGCCAGGTCGTCGGGATCGGCGATCAGTTGTTTCGTTGGCGTCAGCCAACATTGCGCGAGCAGGTCGTATCCGATGCGCCCGATCTCGGCATGTCGAGGCCACTGCGCCCGCGTCCATGCCGGTTCATCGCGGTATGCGGCGACACCGCTGAGGTGATTGCCGACGAGTTCGAACTGCAGATCGCGACGCAACCGCATGGTGGCCGGCTCGCCCGGTGGCTTCGTACGCAGGGTTTCGACCAGGTCCGCGGCCACCCGCAGCACTCTGGATTCGTTCCACCGCAGGTCGTGCCGGTGCGCACGCGGCACGATCACCCACATCGCCGCCACCGCGACGAGCGCGCCGACCGACGTCTCGATCAGTCGATCGCGGACGGGAACCAGTATCGGCCCGCCGAGCGCGCCGCCGATCAGCAGTGCCAGCGGCGTAATGAAGACGACGGCGATCCCGTAGTTGCGCACCACGAACAGATCCGTCAGAAACATCAGTGCCATGAGTAGCAGAATGAGGACCAGGCCCGACGGCGCGAGCGCGTGCAGTACCGCGAATATCATCAGCCCGATCACCGTGCCACCGACACGATGCGCTGCGCGCACAGTGCCGACAATGCGATCCGGCCCCAAATTCAGCACCAGAACGGCGGTGATCACCGCCCAGTCCGGTCGGCCGAGACCCAACAGGACGCTGATCCCGCCCGCGATCACGGCGGCGGCCAGCGTGCGCAGCGCCGTGGTCGCCGCATGTGAGCGGATCGTCAGGGACCGAGACAGTCGCTGCCCGACCGTCGGTCGGGTCATCGGCACCGGGGCGTCGAGTATGTCCGGCGCGGCGTCCGATATCCCGATGAACTGGCGATGTGCGGCAAGCAGCGTCCGGACGATCTCCGAATCCGGTTCGCGGACAGGCAGACCCGCATCGTGGACCGTGGCCCACGCCGAGTGCAGCGCCGCACCTGCCGCATGCCGCTGGGCGGCGGACGGTTTTCCCGCCCTGCGGCATTCGACATAGGTCTCGACGGCGCGCAAGGCCATCGCCACCGCCGTCTTTTCCGGCGCACGCGCATCACGCAGCATCGGAGTCATCGATACCAGCACCGAGCTGAGCACGCCGAGCGCGGTATATCCCACGATGATCGGTACCGAAACACCGGCGGCGGCCATCCGCGTCGCCACCGCGCAGACCAGGACGAAGAAGAACATGCCCGGCGGTCCGGCCCGTGTCGCGACCATCACATAGCTTGTGACCAGCGCCACCACGGAAAGCGCCGCCACACCGATGATTCCGGCCCCGGCCTGCCCCAGTTCGGATTCGCGGGCCCCGATCACGGCACCGAGCGCGGCCGCGGTGAGAAAGCCCACACCCGCGAGCAGTACTACCCGCCAGCGCATCCGGTAGGCGCGCGTCTCGCCGTAGAGCACCGAGAACGCGCCCAGCGCCACGATCGACGCCTGCTGCTGGTGACCCGTCGCGAGCACGATCAGCGCCGGCAGCCCGAATGTGAGGGCGGATCGCGCCGCTACCGGCCACCGCCAACCTGTTTGCGCCGACCCGAACAGCAGCGCTCGCCGTCGCGGCGGCGTCGGCACCGGATGGTGTGCCGGATCGAAGCTCGAGTCGTCCACCAGGCCATTCAACACCAACCGACCAGTGGGTTTTGTGTGTCGGGCCACGCGCGCGACCCTTTTGCTCTAGCGTTGGCGAGGTTGCTGCCGAGAGGGGTTGTCGATGCGTACAGGGATGTTGGAGCTGGCGCAGTTGCGGGCGCTCGTCGAGGCGGGGGAGATCGACACGGTGCTGGTGGCGATGACCGACATGCAGGGCCGCCTGCAGGGAAAGCGTTGTGCGGCAAGGTTTTTTCTGGACGAGGTGGTCGGGCACGCGACGGAGGCGTGCAACTATCTGCTCGCGGTGGATGTCGATATGGCGACGGTCGACGGGTATGCGATCTCGTCCTGGGAGACCGGCTACGGCGACTTCGTGCTGCGACCGGATCTGAGCACCCTGCGGCTGGTGCCGTGGCAGCCGGGAACCGCGCTGGTGCTGTGTGATGTCGAGCACGTTTCTCCGGCGCGTCAGCCGGTCACGGTATCGCCGCGACAGATACTGCGGGCGCAATTGGCGCGGCTGGCCGAGCGTGGGCTGCGCGCCTATGTCGGCACCGAACTCGAGTTCCTGGTCTTCGACGACAGCTACGAGGATGCCTGGAACTCCGGCTATCGCGATCTGCGGCCCGCGAACCAATACAACGTGGACTATTCGATGCTGGGGACCGCGCGCATCGAGCCGCTGCTGCGTCGCATTCGCAATGAAATGGCCGGCGCGGGGCTGTATGTCGAATCGGCCAAGGGCGAATGCAATCCGGGTCAGCACGAAATCGCGTTTCGCTACGATGAGGCGCTCGTGACCTGCGACAACCACAGCATCTACAAGAATGGTGCCAAGGAGATTGCCGCCCAGGCGGGGCGCAGTCTCAGCTTCATGGCGAAATACAATGAGCGCGAAGGTAATTCGTGCCATATCCACATCAGTCTGCGTGCCGATTCGGGCGCGCCGGTTTTCGCGGGTGACGGCCCGCACGGGACCTCCGCACTCATGCGGCACTTCCTCGCCGGGCAACTGGACTGTCTGCGCGAGTTCACCTATCTGCTCGCGCCGAATATCAACTCCTACAAGCGATTCGTATCAGGGAGTTTCGCACCGACGGCACTGGCGTGGGGACGCGACAACCGGACCTGTGCGCTGCGCGTGGTCGGCGAGGAACTGTCCCTGCGGATGGAGAACCGGATTCCGGGCGGGGACGTGAATCCATATCTGGCCGTCGCCGCGACAATTGCCGCCGGATTGCACGGTATCGAGCACGGGCTCCCGCTCGAGCCGGAGTTCCATGGCAATGCCTACCGGTCCCAGCGCCCGCGGGTGCCGCGTACGCTGCGGGAAGCGGCGCAATTGTTCGGCGAGAGCAAGGTGGCTAGGACAGCGTTCGGCGACGACGTGGTGGACCATTATCGGAATGCGGCACAGGTCGAGTTGGACGCGTTCGACGCCGCGGTCACCGATTGGGAGCGAATCCGTGGTTTCGAACGGCTCTGAGGAGATCCGTCCGGTCATCGGCCTGCCGACCTACCTCGAGCAGGCCCGATTCGGCACCTGGGAGGTGCCGAGCGCGGTACTGCCACACAATTACGTGACGATGGTGGAGCGTGCGGGCGGCATCCCGGTGCTGCTGCCGCCCACCGGCGTGGCGCGCGCCGAGCTGGTGGATCGGCTCGACGCGCTGGTGCTGACCGGCGGCGCCGATGTCGATCCGGCGCGCTACGGTGCGCCGCCGGACACGGCCCTCGGACCACTTCGAGCCGACCGCGACGATTCCGAATTCGCGCTCTTGACCCTGGCGCGCGCTGCGGGTTTGCCGATCCTCGCGATCTGCCGCGGCCTGCAGCTGGTCAATGTCGCGTTCGGTGGCACCCTGATCCAGCATCTGCCGGATCTGCTCGGCCACGACCACCATTCCGGTACGCCGGGCGGTTTCCTCCCGAACCGGGTGACGACGGTGCCGGACAGCCTGGTCGCCACCATCGCCGGACCGGAGGTGGAGGTGAATTGCCACCATCACCAGGCCGTCGCCATCCTGGCCGAGGGCCTGGTCGCGACCGCACATGCGGCGGACGGCACGATCGAGGCGGCGGAGGCGACCGGCGGTTCGTTCCTGCTGGGTGTGCAATGGCATCCGGAGGCGGATGCCACCGATGTACGGCTGATGCGAGCACTGGTCGAGGCGGCGGCCAGCTATCGAAAGGAACGGGATTCGTGACGACAACGCAGGTGGTCAACCCGGCGACCGAACAGGTCGTCAGGACAGTAGAGCTGGTCGACGCGGCGCAGACCGACGCGGCCATCGAGCGCGCGCAGCGGGCCGCGCCCGATTGGCGCGCGGTCGCGCCGGGAGACCGGGCCCGGCTGCTGCGTCGGTTCGCCGAGGCCGTCGATGCGAATCTCGAGCAGCTGGCCCAGCTCGAGGTCGCCAATGCCGGACACACCATCGGCAATGCGCGCTGGGAGGCCGGCAATGTGCGCGATGTGCTGCATTTCGCCGCCGGAATTCCGGAACGCCTGCTTGGCAACCAGATTCCGGTCGCGGGCGGGATCGACATCACCTTCCATGAACCGCTCGGTGTGGTCGGGGTGATCGTGCCGTGGAACTTCCCGATGCCGATCGCGGCATGGGGTTTCGGGCCCGCACTGGCCGCCGGGAATGCGGTGGTGCTCAAGCCCGCCGAGCTGACACCGCTCACCGCGATCCGCCTGGGTGAGCTCGCGCTCGAAGCCGGTGTACCGGAAGGGGTATTCCAGGTGCTGCCCGGCAAGGGTTCGGTGGTGGGTCAGCGGTTCGTGTCCCATCCCGCCGTGCGAAAGGTGGTCTTCACCGGGTCCACCGAGGTGGGCAAGGAGATCATGGCCGGATGCGCGCGCCAGGTGAAGCGGGTGACGCTCGAATTGGGTGGTAAGAGCGCCAATATCGTTTTCGCCGACGCCGATCTGGAGCGTGCGGCGGCGACGGCGCCCTACGGTGTATTCGACAATGCCGGGCAGGATTGCTGTGCGCGATCGCGGATTCTGGTGCAGCGCAGTGTTTTCGACCGGTTTCTGGAATTGCTCGAACCCGCCGTGCGGGGTGTGCGGGTCGGCGATCCCACGGCGGAATCCACCGAAATGGGGCCGCTGATTTCGGCCGCGCATCGTGCTCGGGTGGCCTCGTTCGTGGAGCCGTCGACCAAGGTCGCATTCACCGGCACGCAGCCCGAGGGTCCCGGATTCTGGTATCCGCCAACGGTTGTGCTGCCCGACGCGCCATCGGATCGGGTGCTCACCGAGGAGGTTTTCGGGCCGGTGGTCGCGGTGGTTCCGTTCGAAGACGAGGCCGATGCCGTCCGCATCGCCAATGACACCGAATACGGTCTGTCCGGCTCCATCTGGACCAATGATGTCGGCCGCGCGCTGCGGGTGTCTCGCGGTGTGGAAGCCGGGAATCTGTCGGTGAATTCGCATTCCTCGGTGCGGTATTGGACGCCGTTCGGCGGCTTCAAACAATCCGGGCTCGGGCGCGAACTCGGGCCCGATGCGGCACTTGCCTTTACCGAGACCAAGAACGTCTTCATCGCCACCTAGTTAAGGAGATGTGTTGCAGCGCTTACAGGATCGAGTCGCCGTCGTCACCGGTGGCGGGAGCGGTATCGGCCTGGCCACCGTTCGCCGGTTCGCGGCGGAGGGGGCCAAGGTCGTCGTCGCCGATATCGATGCCGCCGCCGGCGAGGCCGCGGCCAGCGAAGTGGGCGGGCTGTTCGTGAAGGTGGACGTCACCGACGAGGCCCAGGTCGAGGCCATGTTCCAGACCGCCGTCGACACCTATGGTGGACTCGATATCGCCTTCAACAATGCCGGAATCTCACCGCCGGAAGATGATTCGATCCTGACCACCGGTATCGAGGCCTGGCGTCGGGTGCAGGAGGTCAATCTGACCTCGGTGTATCTGTGCAGCAAATACGCCATCAACCACATGCTGGAGCGGGGTAAAGGCTCGGTGATCAATACCGCGTCGTTCGTCGCGGTCATGGGTGCGGCGACCTCGCAGATCTCCTACACCGCATCCAAGGGTGGTGTGCTCGCGATGAGCCGGGAGCTCGGAGTGCAGTTCGCGCGCAATGGCATTCGGGTCAACGCGCTGTGCCCGGGACCGGTCAACACACCGCTGCTGCAGGAGCTGTTCGCGAAGGATCCGGAACGGGCCGCACGCCGCCTGGTGCATATCCCCGTCGGACGCTTCGCCGAGCCGGAGGAGATCGCCGCGGCCGTAGCATTTCTCGCCAGCGACGACGCCTCGTTCATTACCGCATCGCAGTTCCTGGTGGACGGTGGCATTTCCGGCGCGTACGTCACGCCGTTGTAAAGGTACGGTTGATTCGGGCGGATTGCTGAGCGGCAAGCCAGGATTCGCCATCCGTCGCCGATCAGAGGGAGGCTCGTGAAATGAGTATGGAAGATGGGCGATCGTCAGGGCTGTTCAGCCACGACGCCCTGTCGACGGAGCAGTCGGTGCAACTCGACACCGGCGGTGCCGATTTCCGCCCGGTGTTCAGCCGGAGTGACGGCAGCGCGCCCGGATCGTATCCGCAACTGGACCAAGGGAATTGAGGTCGGGTAGCGCCGGATTCGGTGCGGCGCTACGCCCACGGAAATAGCGCGGGCCATGGGTAACGCTACGGCGTTACCCTGCACACCTTCTTCGGTCGCCAAGTCCGCTGGTGGAATCTGATGCTCCTGCTCGGCGTCTCGGTATTGCCGTTCCCCACCGGCCCGCTCGCCGAATACGGGGTGCACGGCGAACAGCGCGACGCCGCCTTCGCCCGCCACGAAACTATCCGCGCCTACCCCGGCATCCTCATCTACGCCAGCTGCCTGACCATAGGCCTCCGCCGGCCCGTAGCCGCCCTGATCCTCAACCTCCTGGCAGCCATCTTCTACGCCATAACCAGCCAAGGATGGGCTAGGCGGTCCACCGACGACACCGAATAGGTGCCACCGCCACGACGCTGCTGCGAGGCAAGTCATTTCGATCGCTGGCCGCGGCAAGCCATTTATACGCATGCCCTGCATTTTGTGGCGTGTGTAACACCGAGATGGTGCGGGTCGACTACCACTGCGTCGCCGCACGCAAAGCGGCGTTGGGGGTCAGCATTCTGGGCTGGACCCGGGTCTCTGCGACGGTGCGTGCCGAACCATGACAAGGGGTGAGTGCTGTGATGTCTCCGATGCTGGCCAAAGGCCAGAACGTGTCGCTGCCGGACGATGTGATCCGCATCGATGTGGTGCTCGGGTGGACCGAGTCGGAGATCGAGGTCGACGCATCGGCGCTTTTGTTGGGCTCCCTGGAGCAAACCTTTCCCATGGGCAACCGCCGATCCGGGACCGCGGCGAGCTTCATCGCCAGCGTGACCTCGGCGACCGACACGTTCTACGGATCGGTCGTACAGCCGCTGCGCGGCTGGGTTCCCGCCGCCCCGAAACACCCTGAAGCGCCGACCGACACCGAGGTAGTCGGGGACGCATGACAAACCGCTGACACGACGATGGCTGATCGGGTGCGGGTGTGGTGTTTGCGGCATGGTGAGTCGGAGAATGTCGCGACGAGGGTTGCTGGAGCTGTGCCGTGGTCGCCGTTGACCGCGGCTGGTCGACGGCAAGCTGTCGGTGCGACGCGGGCGTTGGCTGATGCGCCGATCGTTCGCGTCAATTCGAGCAATGCGTTGCGTGCGCGGCAGACTGCCGATGTGCTGGCGTCAGGACATGGGCTCGATGTCGTTGCTTTGGACGAATTGGCCGAGGTCGGTATCGGTGAGTTCGAGGGGAGCGGGGATCCGGCGGTCCTGCGACGGGCTGCGGAAGTGTTGCGCGCGTGGATCGTCGAGGTGATCTCGCGCAGCGGGTCGGCGATGGTGAGTCGGGTTGGCAGGTGGTCGACCGCATGGCCGGGTGTGCGCCGGTAGTAGCACGAGTTCGACCGCATTCGTAGCGGGTCCTGCGGTCGATCGCGGCTGAGCCGGACCCGACGCCATGCCCCGTCCGCGGGCATGACCGGCGCACGTGCCTAGACTGACGGGCGAGAAGGAAGGACCACCGATGAAGCGAAATCTGAACTGCCCCTGCGGCGAACAGATCGTCGGGACGGATGAGGACGACCTGGTCGAGAAGACCAAGGCGCATCTGGCCGAGAACCACCCGGGGCACGACTATTCCCGGGACGAAATTCTGTTCATCGCGTACTGATTCACCACCCCGGCTTTTCGTCACCCATACCCGCGCTGTCCGGGTGCTGTGACGAAAAGCCGTGTGGGGTGGGGTTATTTGGGCGAGCCCAGGCGCGCGCCACCGTCGACCCGGATCACGATCCCGGTGGTGAAGGTGTTGTCGGTGAGGAATTCGATGGCCTTGGCGATATCGTCCGCGCTGCCGACGCGCCCGACCGGGGTCTGCGCCGCGATGCCGGCGAACGCCTCGGCGCGGGCTTCCTCGGGGAGGAAGTTCCACCATTCGGTGTCGATCACACCCGGGGATACGGCGTTCACGCGGACCGGTGCCAGTTCGACCGCGAGGACAGGGACGATGGCCTCGACACCGGAATTGATGGCGGCCAGTGCGGCGGTTGTCGGCATGGCGCCGCCCGCGGATGCGGCGGAGACCAGCGTGATGGATCCGTCGTGCGCGAGATGCGGCAGCGCCGCCTGAATGGTGGCGACGTGTGGCAGCAGTTTGCCCGAGACGTGGGCCTGCAGCTGGTCCAGGCCGAGTTCGCGGAATGGGGTGGTGCCCGACGGTCCGGTCACGGTCACCACCACATGGTCGACCGGACCCACCTCTGAAAACAGTTGTGCCAGTTCATCTTCGGCACGTGCGTCCACGACCTTGCCGGTGACCTGCGGGCCGAGGTCGGCCAGTGCGGCGGCCAGTCGTTCTTCGTTGCGTCCGGCGATGACGACCTCCGCGCCGTTCTCGGCGAGTCGGCGAGCGGTCGCCAGGCCGATTCCAGAGGTTCCGCCAACGATGACGACTTTGTTGTTCACAAGATCCTCCTGAAGTTCGAATCACGGCGATTTTCGAACCACCGTGCCTCGTTAATATATTCGAGGCACGGTGTCTTGTAAAGTGGGCCGCATGACAGGAACCCGCGGTCGACCCCGCAGCGAGGACGCCAGACGCGCGATCCTGCACACGGCGCTGGAACTCTGCGAGCGGGACGGCTACCAAGACCTGACGATCAAGGCCATCGCGGACGGAGCGGGCGTCGGGCGGCAGACGGTCTACCGCTGGTGGCCGGATAAGGCGTCGATTCTGATCGAGGCGCTGATCGGGTTGGCCGACGAGTACGCGGCATTGCGGGATTCGGATCAATCGGTGGATGTGCTTGTCGCGGTCGAGCGCCTGCTCACGGCCACTTTCGAGCTCGCGCAGCAGGTGACGGGTCAGGCGCTGGTCGGTCTGATGGCGGACGCGCAGCGCGATCGAGCCCTGTCCGAACGATTGCAGGACACCGTGATCGGCCCGCGACGAGCGACGCTGCGCGCACTGCTGCAGCGCGGTGTCGACGCCGGAAAACTGACCCCGGCGGTCCCGCTGGATCTCGTCGTCGATTTCGTCTTCGGCGCGATGTGGTACCGCCTGCTCAGTCAGCATGCGCCGGTGAATACCGCGCTGGCGAAGGATGTCACGAGCAGCGTCGCTTCCATGCTCGCGCCGCGAGACCTAGATTTAACGGAGCGTAACCGGAGCGAAACCTCGTGTGATGACACTAGGTGAAGCAGTGTGACGCGAGACACCTTACGCCACAGACACTTCAGCGCTAAGGCGGGATTGGTGTGTGCCTGCCTGCGCGTGTAGATGAGGTAGCGCAGAATCATGTCACCGTACCCTGATTGGCTCAACTCCGGGGACAACACCTGGCAGTTGGTCGCCGCAACACTCGTCGCTCTGATGAGCATTCCGGGTATCGCCATCCTCTACGGCGGTATCGTGCAACGAAAATGGGCCGTCAATACGATCCTGATGGCCTTCACCGCTTTCTCCGCGGTGCTGGTGGTCTGGGTGCTGTGGGGCTTCGAAATGGGTTTCGGTGAACCACTGAAACTGGGGCCCGGTATCCTCCGCGCCGCGGTCGGTGTACCGCGCACAATTCTCGGCAGCGATAACCAGAACCAGGCCGTCATTCCGCTGCTCGACGGTCTGATGCCGAAGCTCAGATTTTCCGAAACCACCCTGGCATACTTTCATTTCGCCTTCGCGGCAATTACTCCGCTGCTGTTCCTCGGCAGCGTGATCGGCCGGATCAACTTCAAGGTGTGGTTGCTGTTCGTCCCGTTGTGGACCACCTTCGCCTATACGGTGAACGCCTTCCTGCTGTGGGGCGGCGGTTGGTGGGCGTCTATGGGTGCGCTGGACTACAGCGGCGGCTACGTCATCCATTTGGCTGCTGGCACAACGGGTTTCGTTGCGGCGGCGGTTATCGGGCCGCGCCTGGCCAGGGACCGGGAGCGGGCCGTGCCGAATAATCTGCCGATGGCCGCGGCGGGTGCGGGCATTCTGTGGCTGGGCTGGAACGGATTCAACGGCGGCGATATGTATTTCGGCGGTGCGAATGCCTCACTCGCCGTATTGAATACCAATCTGTGCGCCGCGGTGGCCGTGCTGGTGTGGGTGTTCTGGGATATGGCCGCCGGACCGCAGCGCAAGCCCAACTTTCTCGGCGCGATCAATGGCATGATCGCCGGACTCGTCGCCATCACACCGGCGGCCGGTTATGTGAACAGTTTCGGTGCGATGATCATCGGTGTCGTCGCTTCGACACTGGTGTGGCTGTCCTGGAACAAATTGGGGCGCACCAGATTGTTCCGCAAGGTCGACGACACACTCGGCGTATTCCACACGCACGGCGTCGCCGGTCTGGCCGGTGGTCTGCTGGTCGGCGTGCTCGCCGATCCGCACATCATCGTGTACCTGGGCAATGGCGGTGACGTTGCCGACGTGGCATTTTCGGGCTGGCTGTACGGACACCATCCGAAACAGTTGCTCTGGCAGGCGGGCGCCGCGGCGACGGTGATCGTATGGGATGCGTTCGTAACCTTTGTGATTCTGAAGATCTTGAGCTTGTTTATGAGTCTGCGCATGCCGGACCATGTACTGGAGACCGGTGACGTCGCGGCCCACGAAGAAGAGGCCTATCCGGACGAGACCCTGGTCTCCGCCCATGTGGGGACGCTCCCCGCTGCGCCTGCCCTGCCCAAGCCGGCGCCGGACAAACCATCGGGTGAGGCGCCCGGGAATCAGGCGACCACGTGAATGCCACCATCCACCTCCAGGGCAGTGTCGGGTACGGCATCGATGACCCGATGAGCCCTGGCGACGGCGTCGACGCCAAGCTCATCACATTGGTGCTGCCCGCCGCCCTCTTCGACCAGATCAAGCAGGCGCTGGCCATGTTCGGCGTGCGGCGGATGGTGGTCTGTCAGGTCTACCGGGTGGACGACCGGGGTACCCGGGTCGAACGCTATCGGGGGCAGCAGTTCGTCAGCGATGTCGAGGCGGGGCTGCGCATCGAGTTGCTGGCCAAGAATGACGATGTCGCCGATCTGGTCCGGTTGATCGATCGGATCGGTGAGAATGCCGGGCCGTCCGGAATTCAGATCTGGATGATCGACGCGCGCTCGTTGTGAATCGGTCTCGCTCGCGCGGATGATGGGCGCGTCATCCGGATGCGGGAGGCGCGCTGGTCTGGTGCGGGAGACACTGGATTCGCTATGAGTTCTCCCAGTGTGTTTGCTCGGACCGCGGATACCGCTGTGTCTCGGGTGTCGAAGCGGCTGCGCGCGTTGCCGTCGAGTGCGGTAGATACCGTGCTCACCGTAGCGGTCACGGTGGCCAGTGCCGGACCCGCGATCGTGGCGCGGGCGCCGTGGTGGGTGATCGGTTGCTGTGTGCTCGCGTCCACGCCGGTGCTGTGGCGACGGCGCGCGCCGATTCTGGTACTGCTCGTGGTCGGGCCCGCGATCACGGTGCTGGCCTGTCTGCACGCCATGCCCGCCTTGCCGTATGGGACCATCGTCTGCGTCTACACGATCACGGCCTACAGTCCACCTCGGCCACGGCGGTTCGCGTTGGTCACCGTGACTATCGGAATTTTGATCTCGCTGATCATTCCGAACGAGAGTCCGGATTCTTATGGCTATGCGGCCATGTCGTTCGTGACGGCGTGGGCGCTCGGTACCGGTGTGCGGGCGCGGCGGCTACAGATCGAGATGTTGGAGGAGCGGGCGCGGCGGCTCGAGGAGGAGCGGGTCGCGGCGGTCGATCGGGAACGGCTGCGCATTGCGCGGGATGTGCACGATATCGTCGGCCATTCGGTCGGACTGATGATCGTCCAGGCCGAGACCGGCGCGCTGCTGACGCGCACCGATCCGGATCGCGCCGATGCGACCTTCGCGGGCATCGCCGATACGGGTCGCGAAGCGGTGCACCAGCTTCGGCGCAGTCTCGGAGCTTTGCGCGGCACCGATGATCCGCCGCATCAGCCCGGGATCGAGGCGATTCCCGATCTGGTGGCGATATCGCGGCGCAGTGGGTTGGTCGTATCGTTCGACGAATTCGGTGAGCGCCGTGTGGTTTCCGGTGATATCGGCGTCACGGCGTATCGGGTGGTGCAGGAGGCGTTGACGAATACGATGAAGCATGCGGGGGCCGCCGATGTGCGAGTGTCGTTGCGATGGTTCGAGGATCGGCTGACGGTGCGGGTGTCCGATGATGGTCCTGCGGTCGTGCGGGAAGTCGGTGGTGGGCGCGGTTCCGCTCTCGGGCATGGATTGATCGGGATGCGAGAGCGCGTCACCGGTGCGGGCGGGCGGCTGCATTACGGGCGCTCATCGTCCGCACGCGCCGTCCGCGGCTTCGAAGTAACCGCCGAACTTCCTATCGCACAGGGGTATTGAGCATGCGCGTGCTCGTCGTCGACGACCAGGACCTGTTCCGCGCCGGTTTCCGGCTGATCCTGGACAGTCAGCCCGATATCACCGTGGTCGGCGCGGCCGCCGACGGGCTCGAAGCCGTCGAGTTGACCTGCGAACTGGCACCCGACGTCGTGGTCATGGACGTGCGGATGCCACGCATGGACGGCGTCGCCGCGACCGCCCGCATCTGCGCCCAGACCAGCGCGAAGGTGTTGGTACTGACCATGTTCGACCTCGACGAATACGTCTACGATGCGTTGCGCGCCGGAGCCAGCGGCTTCCTGCTGAAGGATGCGCGCCGCGAACAACTGATCGACGCCGTGCGCGTCATCGCCGCAGGCGACGCACTGCTCGCGCCGGCCGTAACACGCCGCCTCATCGCCGACCTGGCGCACCGCGGTCAGCCCCGTCCCGACCTGATCCGCCAACTCGACGAACTGACCGAACGCGAACGCGACATCCTCCGCAACCTGGCCCGCGGCCTCTCCAACGCCGAACTCGCGGCCGCCCTCGTCGTCAGCGAGCACACGGTGAAATCCCATATCAGCTCCATGCTCACCAAGTTGGGGCTGCGCGACCGCGTGCAGGCCGTGGTATTCGCCTACGAAGCGGGTCTCGTAGTCCCCGGCCGCTCAGCCTGAACCCACCCGTCGATCACGCCGCAGCCGCCGTCGATCAGCATCAACCAGCGGATTCGACGGTCGGCTCGGCTGGGGGTTGTGTGGAGCGTCTACTCTTGCGAGAGTTTGTTGATCAGGCGCAGGGAGGGATTGTGCGAAAGGTTGCCATTCGGGAGGGGCTCCGATGACGGAAAAGTTCAATGTGGATCCGGCGGAAGTGGGAACCTTCTCCACGAGCTTGCAGAAGTTGTCCGAGGACAATGCGAACACCGACTCGTACCTGAAGAAATGGCTCGAGGTCGACGATGGTGTGTTCGGCGATGGCGGCCTATTCGTCATCGGCGCCAAGGCCGTTCGGGACGCGCTGGACAAGTTGCAGCCGAACTACGTCGCACTCGGTCAGCTCACCAGCGCCGCGGCGGTCGAGTTGTCCGTGGCGGCGCAGATGTATCGGACCACGGACAAAGCCAGAGCCGAGGAATTGGACCGCACTTACCCGAGTGGTGATGAGTGATGGCCGAAGCCCCCGTCGCAAAGCTGACCGAGCCCGAGCCGGAAGACCCGGTCTCCGATAAGTTCGAGTTTCTGCTCACCTCCAATGAGATCTCACCGACCTACTGGGTCCAGACTTGGTGCAAGAATGTGCTCGGAACGGACCCATTGGAGTGGGTCTCGACGAAGATCGCCGGTGACTGGGAGGCCCTGCAAAAGGCGGGTAAGGCGGTCGGCAATCTCGCGGCGTACAGTTCGAGCTACTCGGACGAGATCAAGTCTGCAGCGAAAGCCGTTGATCCGCACTGGGATGGCAATGCCGCATCGAGTGCGCAGGCGTACTTCGAGAAGTTCGCCGATGCCGTTGCGGGACAAGTCGATTCCTTGCAGGACATCTCCGACGAAATCAACAGCTTCGCGTTGTCGGCGTACTTCAGTGCGAAGGCGCTCAGTGATGGGGCGCAGACCGTGCTGGATATGGCCGCCATTGCTGTCATCGAATGGGCGGCGGCGGAGGCGTCCTCGCTCACCGGTGTCGGTCTGGTCGCCACCGCCGCGTTGGTCGCCGCCGCTACCGCGACCACACTGAAGGTCATTGCGGAATTCGGCAAGTTGGTCGAGACGTTCACCTACGCCGTCATCGCCCTCGAGGGCATTGCCGGGCTCATCCACGCTGCGGTGGCCCTTATCCAATCGACCGATCTGCCGTCGTTGCCCACCAAAACCTATGACCATCCGGGAGCCTGAGGTGAGTACACCCGAGCCGATCCACGACCTCGCTCGTGGTGATGTGGCGGTTTCGCGCCAGCTCGGCCGAGCTCTGCGAACCCTCATGAACGGCACCTCCGATCCGCGGCTGAAGGATCAGCTCCGCGGCGTTATCGAGGGTAAAGGCAGCGCCCGAGAGTTGTTGCGCAGCAACGCTTTCAATCAGGTGCTCGATCGGACGCTGCCGGCCGCGATGCGACGTTTCGCCGAGATGCCGGAGCACGAACGACAGCGGCTCGCCGCAGAGGGCGAGGCAGAGTTGACGCGGCTGCGCAAGCAACCGCCGCAGGAGCAGGCCCCTGCCGCGACTGCTCTGCCGACCGACCGGACACCGACACCTCCACCCGAGGCGCCGCGGCAGACACCGCCCGCACCGACGGCCGGTGTCGTGCTCCCCGGAACGCGCAAGCCCGACCGCGACCGCGTCGTCACACCTGACGAACCGGATGACGACGACCTGTATTACCGCGAACGTCAGCAGCGCGGCTGGCTGGTGTGATCCGGGAGAATGTGATGGGCACACAGCAGCGACAGCGGGTCCCGTTCGAAACCGATATCAACCCCGATCGGGTGCCGCTACTGGCTACCGCACCGACCGAGCTGATTCTGCGCGAGTCGATGCCGGAGATATGCAGTGAACATGGCGAGCCGAGCGTGCAATTTCGGCCGTTCACCGTGAGCTCCAGCGGACCTGGCTCGGAGCTGCCGACGCCGCGCGCTGTGCTGCGATCCTTGCGTCCGGCACGGAGATTCGAAGCGGGTCGCGCGCAGTCCATCCTGCGTTTCGAATGCCCGGCCTGTGCGTACTGTCTGTGCGATATCCGCCGATATCGGCGCATCGCGGGACTTCTGCTACTGGCCATCGCGCTGACGGTTATCGCGGTGTGCATCGCTACCTATCTCGGCGCATCGCGGTTCTATGTGCCGCTGACCTTCGCGATTCTGCCCGGATGTTTTCCGATCGGGCTGTTGCTCGCCGTAGTGGTATGGCAGCGGTCCCGCTACTTCGCGGACGTCTGGTTGGCGGACACGACCGGCCCGCTGACCGTTTCGGCACACCCGAACTTCGCCGTGGCGGTGCGGCAGCGCCGAGCCGAACCGCGCTGAGCTCGAGCGATGCGCGTCCGCGCCGCGTCGAAGGAGTGAGTCCCGGTTCGCTCCTGCGGGTGATGTGCGGGAGCGGTCGACAGCGGAGCATCGGGTGGCATCCGATCGAATGTGGAGCTGTCGATGACGCGTTTTCTGGCACTGGCCGCGATTCTGGTGTCGGCGGTGCTGTGGTACCTCGGTACCGGTCTGCATCCCTTGCCCGGCTTGGTATTTCTCGCACCGCTGCCGGTGCTGCTGATAGCCCCGCGCGTTGGGGCGGGCACGGCGTTCCTTGCGGGATTGCTGGCATGGTGTGGGAGCGGATCGCGGTATTGGCCGTACTTCATAGACACGATCGAGCAACCTGTACTCGTCGCGCTGTTGCTGCTGGGCGGAACCGCCGCGGTATTCGGCGGATTGGTGGCGATGACGCGCGCATTGGTGCTGCGTGGTCGGCCGGGACTCGCGGTGCTCGCACTGCCGACCGGATGGGTGACATTCGAGTTCGCGGTATCGCTGGCCGGGCAGTTCGGTGCGTGGTGGAGCATCGCTTACACCCAATTCGGCCTGCTGCCGCTGATGCAGACGGCAGCGGTGACCGGTCCGTGGGGAATCGCGTTCCTCATCATGCTGGTGCCGGCGGCCGTGGCGGTCCTGGCTGCTCCCGAAGTAACCGGTGTACAACGGTTTCGGATCGCGAGGGCGGGCACCCTGCTGCTCGTCGTGGTCGGTGCGTTCGGATGGTGGCACCTTGCCGTTGCACCGGGGCGGGATACGGTGAGCGTCGGTCTGCTCGCGGTTTCCCAACCGCCGGAATATGTTCCGGTGGACTCGGCGGATGGTCGCGATATGGTCGCCCGTGCCGTGCACGAGATCGACAGGCTCGCCGATCAGGGTGCGCAGGTGGTTGTGCTGCCCGAAAAGGCTTGGACCGCAGACGAATCGACGTTACCGATGCTGTCCGGTCCGCTCACCGAGGTCGCCACCCGACGCGGTGTCCACGTCGTCGCGGGACTGGTGAAAACCGCGGGTGGAACCAGTGTCAACGCCGCCATCGACTATCCGTCGGGAGTCGAATACGCCAAGCATCGCTTGATCCCTGGCCTGGAGAAGGGTCTCGAACCAGGTACCGGCTGGCAGCGCATTCCGGGTGAACCCTGGGCGCTGGCAGTGTGTTTCGACCTGGATGGTCCGGACCTGGTGCGCGAGAACCGGAATCGCGGGGCATCATTGCTGCTGGTCCCGGCCCTCGACTTCACCGACGACCATTGGCTGCACAGCCGCATGGCCGTTATGCGCGGCATCGAATCCGGTGTCGGCATCGCGCGCGCACCTCAACTCGGCGAACTCGTGGCCAGTGATTCCCGTGGCCATATCCTGGCGTCGGCGCGGACCGATGTCACGGTGACCCGATCGGTGCTCGCCACCATTCCGCTGGACTCGGACAAAACGGTGTATGCCCGATTCGGCGACTGGTTCGGCTGGCTGTCCGTGGCCGTGTTCGCGGTGGTCGCCATCGGCTCGTTCCGGCGGCAATCACGTCGAGCCCGAGGTGCCCGCCGACGGCTGATAACGAACAGCATTCGTCGCCAAAAAGTACAAGTGTGACCCCGCTCATAATTGCGGCTGATCCCGCAGGTGGCGGCGTGCCCGTCACCGGGTCGGCGGGCCCGCCGCCGGTTTGCCCAGTTCGGAACCTGGGTATCGGTTAATTCCGTGCCCGCACCCGGAAAACCGGATCGGGCCGGTCGGACGAATCGAGGCCCGTGACCGGGGCTGGTGAGGAGGCGCAGGTGACGGATCGCGAATCGGAGACGACGCTACGTCGCTCGGTCGCCGCCTCCGCAATGGGTAATGCCACCGAATGGTTCGACTACGGGGTCTATGCCGCGACCGCCACCTACCTCACCGACGCATTCTTCCCGGGCGAACTCGGCACCCTCGGCACCATGCTCGGCTTTGCCATCTCCTTCCTGCTGCGTCCGCTCGGCGGCATGGTCTGGGGACCGCTCGGCGACCGACTCGGCCGAAAAGTCGTGCTGGCCACCACAATTCTGCTGATGGCCGGTGCGACCGGATGTATCGGCCTGCTCCCGACCCATGCCCAGATCGGTTGGTCCGCACCGGTTCTGCTCATCGCACTACGTGTCGTGCAGGGCTTCTCGACCGGCGGTGAATACGGCGGTGCCGCACCGTTGGTGAACGAGGCCGCGATCGAACAGACCGGCTGGTCGCTGTTCCCGGCCGCGTACATGGTGGGCGCCAGCCTGATCGGACTCGTCGCCTGGTCGTTCCTGCGAGAGACCGCGGGTACCTCGTTGCGCGGCACGGTCGTTCCCGATTCTCACACGATGTCACCGATCGCGGCGCAGACCGCGGCCTGAACCTTGGAATCTGCTGAGCGCACACCGCCGCGAGTAGTGTCGGTATTGCCGACGGATTGCTGAATAAGCGCGCACCGTGCGTCGGTAACCGTAGGCAGACAGTGTCGTCGCATCTATCGGATTGGAGACGCCAGTGCAGATTCAGGTCAACACCGGCAGCAATATCCACGGCGGTGCATCGCTGGCCGAGCGCGTGGAATCGACGCTCTCCTCGATACTCGACCGCTTCGCCGATCAGGTCACCCGGCTGGAAGTCCATCTGACCGATCTGAACGCCCAAAAAGGCGGTCCGGATGATAAGCAGTGTGTATTGGAGGCCCGCATATCCGGTCAGCCTCCGGTCGCCGTAACCCATCGTGCGGCTACGGTCGAAGAAGCTTATACCGGCGCCGCCGACGCCATGGTCAACCTCCTCGACAGTCGCTTCGGCCGCCTGCATCGAACAAAGGGTGGCGAATCCATCAGGCACTTGCGCGTCGAATAATAGTCAACATCAACAGTATCCCCACTTATGGGAAGGCATGCACGATATCGGTGCAGCAGGTTACCCAGCCGACCGTGGCCGTAACCATTCTCATAGGAAAGTCGGCAGCGCCCCGAACTTGTTGATTCCGAACATATTAAAAGCCCCACATCGACCCGGAATTCGTGTGTAATACCGATCCGTAACTGGTGTGTGGGGGGCTGATGAGGGCCTGGTGATGTATGTGAACGCCGTCGATATCGCGTATAGATCGGAGGGGCCGATCAGCCGTCGGCGTACGAGAGCTTTCTGGTTCGGTCTGGTGTTGACGGTGCTCGGCACCGCTTTGCACTTTCCGATGTATCTCATGGCCCGTGACATGGGCTATCGGATGGCGGGCATGCCCATGGACGGCGCCATGATCACGGGGATGATTCTGATCGTCGTCGGCTTGGGCGTCACCACCTACGGCCTGTTCCCGCGGCGCGCGGTGCACGATACGGTGGCCGGGCTGCGGGTGCGGGCACTCGACGACGCACCGATCAACCGGGTGCACGTGGTGCTGCTGCTGATCATGGCCGCCGCGATCACCATCGACGTGATGAAGCCGACCACCCTGGCCTTCGTCGTCCCGGGTGTCGGCGCCGAGTACCACTTGCGTACCCCGGCGAATCCGCACCTGGACGCCCTACCGGTGGCGCTGCTACCACTATCCGGTCTCACCGGCACGGTGCTCGGGTCGTTCCTGTGGGGCTGGCTCGGCGACCGTATCGGCCGCAAGGCGGCGATCCTGCTGGCCGGAATCTTCTTCGTGGCGACCGCGATCTGTGGCGCCATGCCGAGCTTCGAACTGAATGTCGCGATGTGCTTCATCATGGGCCTGAGCGCGGGTGGGATGCTGCCGATCGCCTTCACATTGCTCTCGGAGACCATCCCGGCGCGCCATCGCGGTTGGTTGCTGGTGCTGGTCGGTGGCGATATCGCGGGGGCCTACGTCATCACGAGTTGGCTGTCCTCGACGATCGGCGAGACCTACGGCTGGCGCAGCATGTGGCTGATCGGCCTGCCCACCGGACTGTTGCTGGTGCTGCTGGTCCGCTGGATTCCGGAGTCGCCACGGTTCCTGATGGCCATCGGCAAGCACCGCGAAGCCGAAAAGGTGCTGCGCACTTACCATGCCGAGGTCACCGCTGTCGAGCAATCGGAAGCCGCCGCCGAGGACGGTCTGGGCGGTGGATTCGGTCAGCTGCTGCGCCGCCCCTTTGCCGGAATGACCATCGTGCTCGCGCTATTGGGACTCGGGGTCGGACTGGTCACCTACGGCTTCCAGTTGTGGCTGCCGACGAATCTGCGCAGCCTCGGATTCACCGGCGTCACCGCGGACAAGATCCTGCGCGACTCCGCGCTGATCGGCTTCCCACTGAACTTCCTGGTCGCCTACTGCTACCACCGCTCCACCAAATGGACGCTGATCACGCTCAGCACCCTGCTCGCCGTGGCGCTCGGTGGGTTCGTGATCCTCGGCGATCACGTCGCGGACAACACCACGCTGCTGTATGCGCTTCTCGTGGTGCCGATCTGGGGTTCCAGCTCGGTGGTCGCGGTCATCGTCGCCTACGGCGCCGAGGTCTATCCGACCCGGATCAGGTCCCGCGGCAGCGGTGTTGCGGCGGCCATGACCAAGGCGGGCGGCGTGCTGGTCGTCGCGCTGGTGGTGCTCGCCGTGACCACGCCATCGATCGCTCTGACCGCACTGATCAGTGCCGCGCCGATCGCGATCGCGGCGGTGGTGGCCGTCGGTTTCATCGTCGAGACCCGGCGCAAGTCACTGGAGGAGATCACCGCCGACGAGCTGGGTGTCGCGGCGGCATAGCAACCATGAGCACTGGCTAGGTGAGGTAATGATCGACACTGCAACGGCGTTGGAGCCCGCACTATCCGGCTCGATGCGCGATCGCCTGATAGTTGCCACAGTTCAACTCATCTCGACGGAAGGACTCGCCTCGTTGACCGTGCGTCGCGTGGCGCGGATATGTGGGGTCTCGACCATGGCCATCTACTCCAACTTCAGCGGTATGCCGGGTCTGATCCAGGCGGTCGGCTCGGAGGGTTTCGCGCAATTGGTCGCGCGGCTGGGCGAATGCGAGGTCGCCGACGATCCGATCGCCGAAATCCTGGTGCTCGGCTTCATCTTCCGGGATGAGGCGCTGCGAAAACCCGAGTTGTTCCGGCTGATGTTCGCCACCGAGTCGCCGAAGGCGGAGGTGCGGGTGCACCGCGGCAATGTGCTGGCCGGTGGCAGCGACTCCGACTTCGAGAACTTCGCGGAGAGTTTCGATTTCGTGGTGCGCGCGACCCGGCGGGCGCTGGAGGCGAATCTGCTGCACAGTATCAATGAGCGCTCGGCCGCGGCGCAGTTCTGGACCGGGCTGTACGGATTCATCCAGCTGGATATGGCGGGGCTGTATGGCGACCAGGGGCTGTCGGAGGTGCTGTTGCCGTCCATCGTCAATATCCTGATCGGAATGGGCGCCGAACGCGCGACGGTCGAGCAGTCGTTGGCGCGTGCCCTCGAACACGTCGCGGCGCTGACCGGTCCGCATCCGTGATCAGCCGCGGAATTTGACCGTGAGGCGCTGAGCCAGGGCCATGGCTCGTTCGGCGAAGCCGTTGCGCTTGGGCAGCAATTCGAGTTGCAGCAGGAGTTCGTTCAGATCCCAGGTGGCCTTGCTGCGCCAGATGAGTCCCGAGCGGAACTGCCAGATGTCGACCACGAACAGGTCGAATTTCTTATTGGTACCGGCGAATCCGGGCGGATCGATCATGCCGAGGTGAGTGCCTGTCATCCGCCACGGCACGATTGCCGCCAGCGTGTCCGATGTGACTACCGGTTCGAAGACGGTGGTGTAGTTGACATCCGGGAATGCCCGCTTGGTGTCGTGGACGAACTTCGCGACCCCGGCACGGCCGATGATCAGCTCGCGCTCGGACGGGTCGAGCCAGCGCGTGTCCTCGGTGACGCAGGCCGCAACCGCGTCGCCGTCGCCGGTGTTCCAACCCGCGATGTAGCGGTCGACGAATTCGCGCAGCCAGTCGGTGTCCACGATGGGCTCGGCGGCCGGGTCGAGGGCGAATTCACCAGAGTTCATGGCGGTCACCGTACCCCGATAACAATGTCATGGGTTCGAATAACAATGTCATGCGAACCCATGACATTGTTATTTTCCGAGCCCGGTGTGCCGACCGGCAAGTTATAACGTTGTCAGCCCTGAAATAACAATGTCATGGTCTGTCCGAATAACGCTGTAATTTCACTATGTGGACGCCGAACAAGGGCTACTGCAACAGGTTTCGGTCATTCTGTGCTGCGGATCGAATATCGAAGTATGCTGCCTACCGTTCAATGCTCAGGGCAGAAATCGAGGGTCGCGCAATGTCCGATGCAGCAATCGTCGGTATCGGCTGTCGATTTCCCGGTGGAATCGATGGACCGGACACCTTTTGGGATTTTCTGATCGGCAAGGGGGACGGCATCGTCGAGGTGCCGCCGGATCGCTGGAGCCTCGACAAGTTCTACGACCCGGATCCGGACGCGCCCGGCCGGATGTACACCCGCAGTGGCGGATTCCTGACCCAGTCGCTGTGGGAGTTCGACGCCGACTTCTTCGGCATCTCCCAGCGCGAGGCCTCGATCATGGACCCGCAGCAGCGGCTGCTGCTCGAGGTCGCGTGGGAGGCGCTCGACGACAGCGGGATGACCGGACGGATCGCCGGGCGCGATATCGGCGTCTTCGTCGGTGGTTTCATGAACGACAATGCGGTGGGCCGCAATGTGGTTCGCTCCGCGATCAACAGCCACACCCCGACGAGCTCGTCGCACACCCTGCTCTCGGCGCGCATCGCCTTCCTGCTCGACCTGCACGGCCCGACCATGACCATCGACACCGCCTGCTCATCGTCGCTGGTGGCGCTGCATCAGGCCGTCCAAGCACTGGCGCTCGGCGAATGCAGCGCCGCCATCGTCGGCGGCGCCAACGCGATGCTGCAGCCGGAAACCTTCATCTCCATGTGCAAGGGCCGGTTCCTGTCCGTCGACGGCCGCTGCAAATCGTTCGACGCCGCCGCCGACGGCTACGGCCGCGGCGAGGGTGCGGGGGTGGTGATCCTCAAGCCGGTCGAGGCCGCGGTACGCGACGGTGACCGCATCTACGCGGTGGTCCGTGGCAGCGGCGTGAACCAGGACGGCCGCACCTTGGCCATCCCGGTCCCCAATCCTGTCGCGCAGGAAGAACTTGCCCGGCGCGTGCACACCGGTGCGGGCATCGCCCCGCATGAGATCGGCTATGTCGAGGCGCACGGCACCGGTACGCCGGTCGGCGATCCGGCGGAGATGACGGCCCTCGGCAAGGTGTACGGCGCGATCGACGGCCGGACCGATCCGCTGCCGGTCGGGTCGGTCAAGAACAATATCGGTCATACCGAGGCGGCGGCGGGCGTGGCCGGAGCCATCAAGGCGGCATTGACCGTCTACCACCGGATGATCGCGCCGCAGGCCCGGCTGGATCAGCTCAATCCGGAAATACCGTTCGACGAGCTGCGGCTGCGGGTGCCGATGGTGCCCGAACCACTGGTCCGGCCGTTGGTGGCGGTCAACAGCTTCGGCTACGGCGGCACCAATGCGCACGCGCTGATCGGCCCGGCACCCGCCGCGGCCGAAACTCGTTCCGACACAGCGGCAATGCGGCGAAAAGGGCAGCTACCGATCCTGCCGCTCTCGGCGCGTAGCGAACCGGCGCTGCGCACGCTGGCCGCTGGGATATTGGCGGCGGCCGACACCGAACCGCTCGATACGCTGACCGAGGCGGCCTGGGTGCGCCGTGCCCATCACCCGCTGCGCACCGCCTTCCACTACCGCGATGCCGGCGAATTGCGTTCTCAGCTCGCGGAATTCGCCGCTGGCGGTGGTCAACCGCCCGCGCGCGCGATCGCGGAAGGGCACACCGACCCGGTATTCGTCTACAGCGGTATGGGGCCGCAGTGGTGGGCCATGGGCCGCGAGCTACTCGCGGGTGCAGGTCCGGCCGCGGAGCTGGCGCGCGAAATCGACAGGGAATTCACCGCACTCGCGGGCTGGTCGATTCTCGAGGAGATGGGTCGCGACGAGGCGGACTCGCGGATCTGGCGCACCGAGATCGCGCAACCGGCCAACTTCCTGCTCCAGGCCGCGCTGACGGCGGAACTCGCCGAATTCGGCATCCGCCCTGCCGTCGCGGTGGGACACAGCGTCGGCGAGGTGACCGCGGCCTATGTATCCGGTGCGCTGTCGCTGACCGAGGCGGTCCTGGTCAGCTATCACCGGTCCCGCCTGCAGGCCACCACGGCGGGGACCGGCGGCATGCTGGCGGTCGGGCTGGCCGAGGCCGAGGCACGCGAACTGCTGACGGACCTCGACGGCGTCTGCGTCGCCGCGGTCAACAGCCCGTCTGCGCTCACCCTGGCCGGGGACAGTCGGGTACTGGCCGCCCTCGCCGAACATCTGACCGCCGAAGGCGTTTTCGCCAAGGCGCTGCGGGTCGAAGTCCCGTACCACAGCCACCTGATGGACCCGATCCTCGATGACCTGCGCACCGCATTGGCGGCGCTCGCACCGGGCGAATGCACCGTGCCCACCTATTCGACGGTCACCGGTACGCGAGCGACGCACGAGGATTGGGGTCCGGAGTACTGGGCCCGCAATGTCCGTGACCAAGTCCGATTCGCGGACGCGATCGGTGAACTGCTCGATGTCGGACACCGGGTCTTCCTGGAAGTCGGTCCGCACCCGGTGTTGAGCGGCAGCATCCGGGAAATCCTTGTGCAGCAGGGTATTACCGGCACCGCCATCGGCACGCTGACGCGCGGCGGCGGCGACGGCGAGCACATCCTGACCGCTATCGGCGAGTTGTACCGGGCGGGTGCTCTGGACGGCGACCGCCTGCCCGGCGCGATCGATCCGGGTGCCGGACATGTCGACCTGCCGCGCTATCCGTGGCAGCGCCGGTTCGTGTGGACCCAGGAGCCGGAGACGGAGCTGGATCGGATCGGGACCCGGAACGGATACGCCATGCTCGGCGACCGCACCGCGGCGGTGGCCACGGAATGGGAAGTCCAACTGTCGGTTTCGAATCTGCCGTGGCTACGCGACCATGTCGTGGCCGGTGCGGTGGTGCTGCCGGGTGCCGCCTATCTGGACGCCGCCATGAGCGCCATCGCGCTGCGCACCGGCCGGGATTCGTTCGGGCTCGAATCCGTCGAATTCATCAGCCCGCTGGTCATCGACGAGCACGATGTGCCGGTCGTCCGGATCGGTGTGGAGGAGAGCACCCGCCGGTTCAGCATCCGGTCCCGTCCCGCGGCCGGCGGGGGATGGACACTCCATGCGCACGGCCGCCTCATCGAGGCGGACACCGACGCCACCACCGTCGCCGTGGTGCCGCCCGTGGACGCGGTGGAGGTCGCGGTCGACGAGCTGTACGAGAGTATGGCCGCGCACGGCCTCCGCTACGGCCCGGCCTTCCGGTTATTGAGCCACGTCTGGCTCGGCCCGGATAGCGTTGTCGCACAGCTCGATTCGTCTGCCGCCGTTGGGCATCGGCATCTCGCCCATCCGGCGATAGTCGATTCGGCCCTGCAATGCTTCGCCGCGTTGTACGCGCGAACGGCTGCGACACAGGCGAATTCCGGTGACGACGCCGAGGTGGTCGTGCCTGCCTCGGTCGCCGGGATCCGCTGGACCGGACCGATGCCTGTCGATCCGGTCGTGGTCCTCACCCGGGTGCCCGGCGATCCGCTGCGCGCCGATATCCGCATCGTGTCCGCGAGCGGCACTGTCGCACTGACCATGACGGGGGTGGGGTTCCGTGCGCTCACACCGCGGTCGGCGCTCACCGAGCAGCTCGACCCGCTGTTCTACGAACCGGTGTGGGAGATCGTGGCGGACACCGCGGAACCGGCGGTGCCCGATCTACCCGGCGATGAGGAATTCCTGCTCGTCGTCAACCTCGGTGCGGAAATTTCCCAGCGGGCCAAGGAAATCGCCAATGTGCGGATCCGGGCCGAAGCGGTGACGGTGGGCGAGCACGCCGCGGCGGCCGACAGCGCAGAGCTGCTCGGCCTGCTGCGTGCCGCCCACGCCCGGCCCGAGGTCGAGCGCGTGCGGCTCGTCGTCGTCGCCGGATCAGAACTCGACGGCATGCGCAATGTGTACGGACTTGCCCAGGTCGCGCAGGCGATCAAGGGACTGCTTTCCGACGAGTTGCCGCTGGTGATCCACGCCGTCGTGGTCACCGAATATGCGCTGTGCCTGCCGATCGACCGGTTCGCCCGACTCGAGCATTCCGTCCTGACCGGCGCGCGGCGGGAACTGCTCAACGAACTTCCGGCCGGACAGTGGCGGCTGGTGGACACCGAACCCGCTTCCCCGGCGGCCGATATCCTCGAACAGATCTACTGCGACACCACCATCGACGAGGTGGCATTGCGTGCGGGCGCGCGGTGGACGATCCACTGGCGGCATACCCTCACCGACCGGCTGGCCGGATGGGATGCGCCGCGGCCGCTCACCGATCCCGAACAGTCGTTCCGGCTCGATATCCCACGCTCGCGGCTGCTGCCCGAACTCGCACTGCGCACCTGCGATCGGGTCGCACCCGGACCGGACGAGGTCGAGATCCGGATGCAAGCGGTCGGCCTGAACTACAAGGACACCCTCAAGGTGCTGGGTGTCCTCACCGAAAGAGAGCTGGACGGCACGTTTTTCGGTACCGAGATCGGCATGGACGGCTACGGCGTCGTGAGCCGGGTCGGCAGAAATATCACCGATATCGCTCCAGGAGACGAGATTTCGGTCGTGGCACCGGGAATCGTCCAGCGCTACGTCACGATTCGACCGGACACCGGTGCGACCACCCGCATGGATATCTTCCCGCCCGGCACCTTCGATCCGCTGCACTGTACATCGGTGATGCCGTTGTTCACCGCTGAAATCGGGCTCGGCGAACTGGCTCGGGTACAGCCGGGCGAAACGGTGCTGATCCACGGCGCGGCAGGCGGTATGGGCATGGCCGCCGTTCAGGTCGCGCTGCGGCTGGGGGCGCGGGTGATCGCTACCGCGGGCACCGAGGAACGGCGCGCCCAGGTGCGCGCCGTGGGTGCGCACGAGGTGCTCGGTTCCCGGTCGGTCGGCTTCGTCGACGAGGTACTGCGTTTGACCGACGGTGCGGGCGTCGACGTCGTCTACAGTTCCGCGCCCGGCGAGATCCTGCAGCAGAACTTCCGGGTCGCGGGGGAATTCGGCCGGATCGTGGATATCGGCAAGGCCGACATCTACGGCTCGGGCACCATCGACCTGCGGCCCTTCGACCGGAATCTGGCATTCTTCGCCGTCGATATCGACCGCATTCTGGCCCGGCGACCCGAACAGGTGCGCCGGGCGGCCCGGCGGGTGGTGGACGCGATGTTCCACGGCGAGTACACCGCATTGCCGAATACCGCGTTCGCACTGGACGAACTGACCGCGGCCTTCGAAACAGTGGCGCGCTCGGCCCAGATCGGCCGGGTCGTGCTCGATCTGCGCGAGCGGCATCCGGCGGTGCGCCACATTCCCGGCGACTTCGAATTCGACCCAGCCGCAAGCTATCTGGTGACCGGCGGCTTCGGGGCCTTCGGTCTGGCCACCGCACGTCAGCTGGTGCGTGCCGGAGTGCGTCATCTGGTGCTCGTCGGCCGCAGCGGCGCCACCACCGATGCGGCGCGAGACCATCTGGTGCGGTTCGCGAACGAGGGTGTCGACGTGCGTGAGGAACGTCTCGATGTGGCCGACTACGATGCGGTCGCCGATCTCGTCGCGCGCATCCAGGCCAGTGGTGCGCCGCTGCGCGGTGTCATCCATGCCGCAGGCGTGGTCAACAACACCGAGATTCCCGAGGTCACCGCCGAATCGCTGCGCGAGATCTTCGATCCGAAGGTGATCGGCGCGACCAATCTCGATCGGGCCACCACCGCCGCCGGTGTCGAGCTCGACCTGTTCGTGCTCTACGCATCGGCCAGTGGCATTGCCGGACTCGCACCCCAATTGGGTTATGCGTCAGCCAATTCCGCGCTAGACGCACTCGCCTGGGCCCGGCGCGCACAGGGCCGACCCGCGCTGTCGGTGGACTGGGGATTCATGCGCGGCGACGGCGGTATGGCCGACTCGCGCGCGGTATCCCGCTATGCCGAGATGACCGGATACGGCTCGCTGGATATGGATTTCGCGACGCTGCTGCTGCGGGAATGTCTGCGTTTCGATATCACCCAGGTCGCCCTGCTCGATATCGACTGGGCGCAGTGGGCACTCGCGCACCGTTCGTCGGCGCGCGCGCCGCGGTTCGTCGAACTGGTCACCGCCGCCGGCGGCGGGGCGGCGGGCACCAGCGCGCTGCGCGCCGAAATCCTCACGCTGGACCCGGAAATTCGCGGTGAGGTGGTCGCCTGCCTGCTCGCCGAACAACTGGCGCTGGTGCTCGGCGTCGACGCGGACACCGTGGATCTGGCGACCCCGACCATGGAGTTGGGGCTGGATTCGCTGATGGCCATGGAATTCGGCGCGCGCGTCGTGAAGAGCCTCGGGGTCAAGATGTCGGTCCTCTCGATCGGGGCCGGACTCTCGCTGGCGGGCCTCGGCGTCAAGATCGCCGCCCAGATCGCGCACGAAGAAGCAACCACCGCCACCGACAGTGTGAGGACTACTGCATGACAACTGAGAGCATCGATCCCCGTGCGCTCGCCCGTGCGCTGATGGCCAAGCACGATGCGGGCACTGGTGCCAGCACCAATCGTGCCGGCACCGCGACGGCGCCGGGGCCCGAACGCGGTGCGGCCGATGTGCGGACCGCCCGCGGCCCGAGCCTGCAGACCTCCTTCCGCGATCATCCGGGTGTAGTCGAGGCCAATGAGAAGTTCGCCGCCTTCGATGCCTGGACTCGCGAGGCCGGTGTGCTCAATCCGTACTATCTGCCGCACGACGGCATCAGCGGGGCCGTGACCAGCTTCGCCGACCGAGACATGCTGAACTTCAGCAGTTTCGGCTATTTGGACCTGGCCGCCGAGCCACGCGTGCATGCCGCCGCCGTTGCCGCGATCGGTCGCTACGGGACATCCGCGGCCGCGGTGCGGATGGTCGCCGGGGAGCTACCGCTCTACGGCGAGTTGGAACGCGAGCTCGCGCGGATCTACGACACCGAAGCCGCTATCGTGACGGCCAGCGGCTTCCTCACCAATGCGGCGGCGGTCGCCTTCCTGCTCGGAAAGCGCGATATCGCGGTCTGCGATGCACTGATCCACAACAGCATCGTCTCCGGCACCGAATGGGCGGGCTGCAAACGAGTCACCTTCCGGCACAACGATCCCGAATCGCTGGAGGCGATTCTGGCGATGTCGCGACGCAGCTTCGATCGGGCCCTGGTGCTGATCGAGGGCGTGTACAGCATGGATGGCGATGTGGTCCGGCTGCCCGAAATCATCGAGGTGGCACGGAAATACGACTGCTCGATCATGATCGACGAAGCGCATTCGTTCGGTGTGCTCGGTGCGCGCGGGCTCGGCGCCCGTGAGCTGTTCGATCTGCCCGGCGATGCGGTCGATGTCTGGATGGGCACACTGTCGAAGGCGCTCGGCAGCGTCGGCGGGTACCTGGCGGCCAATCGCGAACTCGTCGAAGGGTTCAAATACTCCGCCGCCGGTCTGAGCATGTACACCGCCTCACCGGCACCGTCCGCGGCGGCGGCCGCATTGGCGGGCTTGGCCGTGCTGCACGACGAGCCGCAACGCGTCGCTACGTTGCGGCACAACGCCGAGTACTTCCATCGGCGGGCCCGCGAACTCGGCTTCGACACCGGCAACGGCCAAGCCACTCCGATTACCCCGATCATCACCGGCGCGAACGAACCCGCGGTGCGCGCCTCGATGGAACTACTGGAGCGCAATGTGATGGCCAATGCCATCGGGCATCCGGTGGTTCCCGAGGGCGAGGCGCGGCTGCGGTTCTTCATCAACTGCCGTCATACCGAGGCGCAGCTCGATCATGCGTTGGACACCCTGCGTGCGGTGTTCGACGGTCTCACCACGGAAGAGAGTCATCACTCGTGAAATTGCCGGTCAGTTCTTCTCTGTTGCGAAAAGCGTTGGTGCCATTGGCATCGCTGACGCTGATGGCGGTGCTGTTCGTACCGGCCCACTCGGCCATGATCGCCCCGGTCGAGACCGATCCGAACAGCCCGCTGGCGAGCCGGTTCCATTTCACCGAGATGCCGATCGCGTTGCCGCCGGGCCTGCCCGAACACAAGATCCGCCATATCGAGCCACGATACGAGCATGTCGTCGCCTGGATGTCCTCGGTCAACTCCGCGGCGGCCATCAACGATATCGACGGCAACGGCCGCGCCGATGATCTGTGCCTGGTCGATTCTCGATCCGATACGGTGATCGTGACGCCGACACCGGACAGCGACACCAGCCGCTACGCGCCATTCGTCCTCGATCCGGCCCCGCTGCCGACCGACGACCGGATGGCCCCGACCGGGTGTGTCCCAGGCGATTTCGACCACTCGGGCCGCATCGGTCTGATGGTGTACTACGGCGGCCGCACCCCGATCCTGTACCTGCCGCGCGCGGGTGCCAAGCATCTGGACAACAAGGCATTCCGGCCGGTGGAAATGGTGGAGCCGCCGGCGACGAAGGACGGTAGCTATCAGGGCGCGCGCTGGTTCACCCTGGCCGCCTCGGTCGCCGACTTCGACGGCGACGGCAACCCGGATGTCTACCTCGGAAACTACTTTCCGGACAGCGATTTCATCGGTTCGGACGGCCAGCACAGCCTGACGCTGAACGAATCGTTCTCCAAAGCGACCAATGCCGGGACCGACCGCATCCTCACCTTCCAGCAGAGCACCGGCGGCGCCGAGCCGACCGCAGGTTACCGCGAGGTGGTCGATGCGCTTCCGGAGGGGAAGGCGAACGGCTGGACGCTGGCATCGGCGACCCAGGACCTCACCGGAGATCACCTACCCGAGCTCTATGTCGCCAACGATATGGGCCCGGATCGCCTGTTCGTGAACAAGTCGACACCGGGACATATCAGCTTCGGCGCGGCCGAAGGTGAGCGCGGCCCAACCGATCCGAAGTCCTTTGTGCTCGGCCATGATTCGTTCAAGGGTATGGGCGCGGACTTCGCCGATCTCGACGGCGACGGCATGCCCGATCTGTTCGTCAGCAATATCGCGCAGCGGTGGGGCATCGTCGAAGCCAATCTCGCCTTCTACAACACCGCTGCCGATCCGAAGCAGGCTGCGGCGCAACTGGAGTCGGGTGTCGCCCCGTTCGAGAACCGGGCCGTGGAGAAGGGCATCGCCTGGGACGGCTGGTGCTGGGATACCAAGGTTGCCGATTTCGACAACAGCGGCCGACCGCAGATCGTGCAGACCAACGGCATGTTCAAGGGTTCGAGCACGCGCTGGCCGCAGGTACAGGAAATGGCCACGATGAACGACGACTTCACCAAGTACCCGTGGGCCTGGCCGAAGTTCACCGAGGAATCCGACCTGGCGGGCAATAACCGGATCGGCTTCTTCGCCCAGGACGACAGTGGCAAGTTCACCAATATCTCGCCCGCCCTGGACACCTTCGCGGCAACACCCACCCGCGGCATCGCGGTCGGTGACTCGACCGGAACCGGCAACCTCAGCTTCGCGGTCGCCAGGCAGTGGGAAGCGCCGGTCTTCTACCGCAACGACGCACCGCATCCTGGGCAGTACCTCGGCCTGCGACTGCTGACCCCACCGACCACCGCTGCCGCCGGCGAGACAACGGTCGCAGGCAAGCCGGTGCTCGGGTCTCCGGCCCTCGGCGCCGAAGTCACCGTGACGATGCCGGACGGCAAAACCCATGTGGCACAGGTCGACGGCGGCAGCGGACACGCGGGCAAGCGCTCCACCGATATCCACGTCGGACTCGGTGATATCGCCGCAGGCACCGCGCTGGCGGTACAACTCGCGTGGCGCGACAACCACGGCGCCGTGCATAACCAGCAGCTGCAGCTGCAACCGGGGCAACACACCCTCGTTCTCGACTCCGATGCCCGGGAGGTGCACCAGTGAGTGTTCAAGGAAACGGCACACATTCCAACGGCAAGGTCGCCGTGGACGTCATCGAAAACACCAACGGCTCCGCGCCCGAGCCGACACCGGTGCAGGCTTGGCGCCGCAAGTGGTTGGGCGTCAATATCGAAGGACGTGACCCGCGCTATCTCGCGCTGCGCAACTTCGCGGCCTCGCTGACATTCTTCAATATTCTGGGCTTCCTGTGGCTCGGCTTCGAGCAGCCGTGGCTGTGGCCGTTCCTCGGTGCGGGCACCGCGTACGCGGTGGAGTTGATCCTGGAAACGCTGGCGGCCTGGGCCTACCGCCGCCCAGCGGCATACCGGGGCAACGGACTTCGCGGTCTGATCGTGTTCCTGCTGCCCGCGCACATCACCGGTGTCGCCTTCAACTTCCTGATGTACGCGGCAGACCAATTCCTGCCGATCATGTTCGGCATCACGGTCGCGGTCGGCACGAAATGGGTGCTGCGGGCCAAGATCAACGGCAAGGTCAGGCACTTCATGAACCCGTCGAACTTCGGGATCGTGGTCGCGCTGCTGGTCTTCCCGACGATCGCCGTGGTCGGTCCGTATCACTTCGTCGAGAACGTCTCGGGTCCGGCCGACGCGCTGATCGTGCTCGCTCTGCTCGGTGCGGGCACCATGCTGAACGCCAAGCTGACGAAGAAGACGCCGCTGATCATGGCCTGGCTGGGTGCGTATGTGCTGCAGGCGGTGGTGCGCGGCCTCTTGGACGACAACATCTCGATCATCGCGGCGCTGCTGCCGATCACCGGTATCGCCTTCGTGCTCTACACCAACTACATGATCACCGATCCGGCGACCTCACCGTTCGCCAAGCGCGATCAGATCATCTTCGGCGCGTCGGTCGGCCTGATGTACGGCGTGCTGATGGCCTTGCATGTTTCGTTCGGCTTGTTCTTCGCCTTGGTGATCGTCTGCGCGAGTCGCGGACTGTTCTGGTGGTCCCGCAATATTCGCGAATGGCTGGCGAAGCGGGCAACGGTCGCGGTGGTGGGCGTCCAGGAGGCGACAGCAGCGGCGGTCGAACCTGCCGCGGACGAGTCTGCCGCGGTCGAATCGGCCGCGGTCGAAGCCGCGGCAGAGGAGCCGGTGGTGGACGAGTCTGCGTTGGTTGAATCGGTGGCGGATGAGCCTGCGGTGGTCGAATCGGCTGTGGTCGAAGCCGCGGCAGAGGAGCCGGTGGTGGATGAGCCTGCGTTGGTTGAATCGGTGGCGGACGAGTCTGCGGTGGTCGAATCGGCTGCGGTCGAAGCTGCGGCGGACGAGCCGGTGGTAGGCGAGCCGGTGGTGGACGAACTGTTGGCGGCGGAGGGAACCGTGGCGGATGAGCCGGCCGCGGTCGAATCGGTGGCGGACGAGCCGGTGGCCGACGAGTCGGTAGTGGGCGGGCCTGCAGTGGTCGAACCGGTGGTGGACGAACTGTTGGCGGCGGAGGGAACCGTGGCGGATGAGCCGGCCGCGGTCGAATCGGTGGCGGTCGAATCGGCTGCGGACGAGCCAGTGGCGGTCGAACCGGCTGCGGATGAACTGGCGGCGGACGAACAAGTGGCAGACGAACCGGAAAAGGAACCGGCCCGGTCCTGACGACCGGAACCGCCACCACCGCGACAGAATCGAGGGTCCTATGCCATCACTGATCGGTCCACTTCGCTCCACCCTGCTCGGTACCAATATCGAGCAGGAACCACTGAAACGGCCGGGCTTCGCGACGCCGAGCCCGGCGACGGCCGCCGAACTCGAGCGGGTCGCCACTCACCTGTCCACCAGCATCCATGTCGCGGTGTGCAGTAAGAACAATGCGGAATTGATCGAGCAGATCCAACAGCTGCCCGAGCAGTACCAGGGATTCGCATTCGAGGGCGCCGCGACGGGGCTGGCGGCCGTCGATTCGATCACCCCGTTCAGCCATCGGGCCGCGGACCTGTTCACCGGACCCGCGGCCAAGCACGACCTGACCATGTATGTCGGCGTCGGCCTTGCGATGGGCAAGATTCCGAAACCCATTTGGAAGAAGGTCTTTCCGAAACATCCGGTGTACCGCTGGCTCGCGATCGACGGATACGGCTTCTACAACGCCTTCTTCCGCACCGAGAAATACATCGACCGACAGCACGTCGACGAGCGGTACCCATCGTGGATGGGAGATACCGCGCCATTGAAACGCGCCGCCGATCAAGGCATCGGGCGCGCACTGTGGTTCATCGGTGGCGGCTCGGTCGACAGTGTCGCATCGCGGATCGCGCAGTTCGATCCGAGCCGACATGCCGACCTGTGGAACGGTATCGGCATCGCGACCACCTTCGCCGGTGGTGTGGAAGTCGCCGACCTGGAAGCGATCCGATCCCTGGTGCCGCAGTTCCACCAGCAGTTGGCGGCGGGTTCGACCATGGTCGCGAAGATCCGCCAGCAGGCCGACAGCGCGACCCCGCATACCGAGGTCGCGGTGCGGACCTATACCGGTCGCACCATCGATGAGGCCGTGGCCTTGATCGATAAGGCGTTCGTCGGCGTACCGGAGGACGGGACCGCCACCAGCTATCACGCCTGGCGCGACCGTCTCGGCGAGCTGGCCGTACCCGGCGGGAGCTGAGAATGACTGTGCGCTGGACGGATAAGCATGTGATCGTCACCGGCGGCTCCGAAGGCATCGGTGCCGCCGTGGCCACCGCATTCGCGATGCGCGGTGCGCGCGTCTCGGTCATCGCCCGGCGGGAGGCGCCGCTGCGCAGCACCGCCGAGCGGATCGGGGCCGACTGGCGCACCGCCGATGTCACCGACCGTGCCGGACTGGCGATCGCCGTCAAAGAACTGGAGGACCGCAGCGGAGCCTGCGCGGTGATCGCCTGCTGCGCGGGCCTCACCCTGCCCGGACTTTTCCTCGATATCGACAGCGACGAGTTCGGCATCCAGAGCGATGCTAACTACCTCGGTTCGGTCAATGCCATTCGATGTGTGCTGCCGGGCATGGTCGAACGTGGCGAAGGCCATGTCCTGCTGACCAGCTCGACGGCGGCCTTCCTGGGCATCCCAGGATATTCGAGCTACGGCCCGACCAAGGCCAGCGTCCGTCAGCTCGGACTGTGCCTGCGCTACGAGGTCGAGCCCGCCGGGGTGTCGGTTTCGGTCCTGTACCCGGCCGACACCGACACGCCCGGACTCGCCAGGGAGAATCTGCGCAAACCGGCCGAGACCAAGGCCATTACCGGTTCGATCAAGCCGATGCCCGCCGCCAAGGTCGGCGAAGCGGCGGTGCGCGGCCTGGAGCGCGGACGTCACCACATCACGGTGGATCCACTGACCGCCTTCTTCCTGCGGTGGGCAAATCTCCCGGAGGACCTGTCCCGGCCGTTCTTCCGCCGCAGTATTGCCCGAGCACGTCGACATGCCCAGCAGGAGCAGACCTGATGTCCACCACCGTCAGTGGCGGGGCAGCCTCGTTGCGTGCCGAGTTGCGCCGCATCTTCACCGCGGGCCCCGGCGAGGAGGGGCGTCCGCTGCCGCTGCGCACGAAGATCAACTATGCGCTGTGGCTGACCCGGCCGGAAATCGCGCCGATGTCCGGTGCGGTCATGGTGGCCGATGTCCTGTTCAGCGCGCACACCGGAGCCGAGATCTGGTCGGCGCCGATGATCGTGGCCGCGGTGATGCTGGCCGCCGCCATTCAACTGTTGCACGTCGCCAACTGCTTGGCCGATCGCTGGGTGGACGTCGAATACAAATCCAAGTTCTCCCGCATGGTTCGAGATCTCGGCGTGCGATTCGTGGCCTGGCAGATCTATTTCACCACCGCGGGCATCGGCGTCGCGGCGATCTACCTCGCCGTGGCCACCGGACATTACGACCTGTTGCTGATCATCCCTATCGGCACCTTGCTCCTGCTGGAGTATTCGCTGCCGCCCTGGCATTTCAAGGCCGCGGGGTTCTGGCAGATTCCGTGGACCTACATCATGACCATGGTCTTCCCTGGCATCGTCGTGCTCCGACTGTATGACCGGCCGATCGAAATCCCTGCTCTCATAGCGATTCTCGGCCTCGGCCTGACGACCACCGGTGTCTTCGTCGCCAACACCGCCGAGGATATTCCGGAAGACACGGAGCACGGATTCCGGACCTCGGTGGTGGCGTTGGGCCTGCGCGTCTCGCTGTTCGAGTCGATGACCCGGGTCACCGTCGGCGCCGCACTCGTGGCCGGGTCGGTCGTCGCCATGGTGGGATTCACCTGGACACTGATCGTGTATGCCGTTGGGGTGCTGATCGTTATCGGCTATCTGGGCCGGACCCAGCTCGGCACCTGGGGCAAGCCGCTGGACGACGCTATGCCGCTGGTTCGAGCGCAGGCAAAGCTGTTCGTATACATGGTCGCGCTCGTTGCCTGGGCGGCCGTAGTGCCCGCGGCCGCCGTGTTCTGCCTACGATGAGCGCATCACGAGAGACCATGGAGCCACGATCACTATGACCACCGAGATTCGCACCGATCGTGAGACTCTGCTCGTCGAACTGGTCGATGAGCACGGCCGCGCAATCGGAGCACGTTCCGTGGCCGATGCACACCGCGCGCCCGGTCAACTGCACCGCGCCTTCTCGGTCTTGCTGTACGACGCGTCCGGACGGATATTGCTGCAACGCCGCGCCGCGGTCAAAACCCGCTTCCCGCGACGACTTTCGAACACTTGCTGCGGCCATCCCGCACCCGGTGAGGACGTGCTCGCCGCGGCATCGATCCGGCTGATGGAGGAGCTGAACCTAGCGGTCACGGAGTTGACCGAGGCAGGCATCTACCGCTACCGGGCCGCCGACCCGCGCGGCGACCAGGTGGAGCACGAATGGGACCACGTCCTGGTCGGCCTCATCCCCAGCGACCTACCCCGCCCCGATCCGGCCGAGGTCTCCGAATGCCTCTGGGCCGACCCCGCCGACCTGCTCGAAGACATCTCGGCGGCACCCGACTCCTACACTCCGTGGTTAAGCGGCGTCCTCGATATCGCCACGCGTGCAGCCGATTTCATGCAAGCGGACAGCAAGGAGGCCCTCGACCGAGAGCACCTACCCGAGCCCTCCAAAGGAACAAGATCAGGTGGAACTGGTGGCGGGGGCTCCAAGTCGGGCGATGCCGCCATGGGTTCCACCTGATCTTGTTCGAGTCCGCGAACTGCTGAATGGGGTCGCAGGCCGCGACGTCGCCAGCCAATTCGATCGGAACGACCGGACCGCGCCGGCGGATGCGATCGAACGTCTGGAACACCGGCTCGCCGGCGGTCGGCAGCTGAATGGCGGACTCGTTCATGATGTCTCCCAGGGTGCGATCGGTCAGGTGAGACCCGGCCGGGTGTGCCCGACCAGTGTCGCGCGCGCCCGCTCATCGGACCTGGGAACCGTGATCCGTTGCCTCGCAACGAAACTTTGACGCCACCTCGCCGAAGTTCGGGCAACTGCCATCAGCGCCCACCTGCCCTAGCCTTCGGCACCGTCATCTTCCGGCCAGCTGTCCTCGATGACGAGGCGGCCGAATTGCATTGCCTGCGTGTACTGTTCGGCGACTACGGCGGTGGGGTAGGTGGGCCAGTAGGAGATGGCGCCGGTGGGTTTATCGATGACGCAGACCGAACCGCCGATGACCGGTGGGTGTGGGGGTTTGTGTGGGTCGATACCCGGTGGTGGGGGGAGGATGGCGACGACGGTGAAGCCCGCGTCGAATTCGGTGAGCAGGTGGCTGATGCCGGCATCGGTGGGCAGGTAGTGGTCGGCGATGCGCTGTGCCTCGGCGAGATCCACCGGAGTATTCGCCTCGGTGGGGTAGGCGTGGATATCCATGTCTGCGAACTTACGGCCAAAGGCCAACGGGCCGTGGTTATTCGAAGTGGACGGTGCCGATCATCCGGCGGGCCAGGGCTTCCGGGTCGGAGCTGTCACCGAGCGCCGAATCCTGTAGCGCCCCTTCACGCCACAGCGCCGCGAAGCCGTGGACCAGTGACCAGGCGGCGAGTCGGGTGGCTTGTTGCTGTTCAGCGGTGTTGTCGGGCTGCATGACCGAGACGCCGGAACGCAGCGCCGCACCCGCCGCGGTCCGGGCGGTGACCAGGCGCTCGTCGTCGGCGTGCAGTAGCTCGCGCCGGAACATGACATCGAAATGACCGGGATTTTCGCGCGCGAAGCGGGTGTAGGCGACCGCGACCTCGCGAAACTCCGGCCCGGCCGCGGCCAGCTGCGCGGCGAGCAGGTCGAAGCCTTCGATGGCCAGTGCGGTCAGTAGCCCCGCGCGGTCGCCGAAATGGTGCGCGGGGGCCGCATGCGAGACATCGGCCCGGCGGGCCAGCCCGCGCAGAGATACCGCGTCGACGCCGTCGGTCGCGATCTGGTCGGCCGCCGCGGCCAGGATGGTGGCCCGCAGATCTCCGTGGTGATAACCGCTCTTCGCCATGTCTCGATGGTCGCCCAAAATCTAGCCATTGACAAGTTCCCCGCCCAGACCTAATCTTGTCACTGTCAAGATTAGGTGCTCGACCCACAGGAGACTCTGATGGCACCGTTGGTTGTACTCATCGTCATCGCCGGACTCGCTCGGTTCATCGGCTGGCTCGGCAACCTCGGTTGGCTCGACTCCTGGCCGCACGCCGCCGCGCTCGGGCTGGCCGCGATGTTCGCGCTCACCGCGAGTGCGCATTTCGTCGAGCCGAAGCGCGGCGCGCTGGTCGCGATGGTGCCGCCGCGGCTGCCCAACCCCGCGGGCTGGGTCACCCTGACCGGCCTGCTCGAAATCGGCGGCGCGATAGGCCTTTTGATCCCACCCATTTCCGAACTGGCGGCCGCGGGCCTGATCCTGCTGCTGATCGTGATGTTCCCGGCGAATATCCGTGCGGCACGGGCGGATATCGGCATCAAAACCATGCCGCTGCCGCTGCGCACCGTCGTTCAGCTCGTCTTCCTCGGCGCAGCCACCCTCGTGCTGCTCGGCTGATCCGCGGAACCGGTTGCTGGCACACTGAATTCGGTGTGCCAGCACTGTTATGTGCGCCCCAGGTGTCCCGTACGGCTCCGCGACCGCCGACGTGCGGCGCCCGGCCGCGAATGGCCCATGATTTCGACACCGACCCGTGGCGGTTGCTCGGGTACGACCGGCAGTCCGTGCCACAGCGCCATGGCATGGGTGTTCACGTCGGTATCCTCCGACGGGCACGAGTTTCGCGGTCGAGAGGGCATCGATGACATCACTGGTTCCCGCGGCATTCGGCTGGCTGGTGCTCGGTTACGTCGGCGCCATCACGATGGGGCGGCTGATGTTGTTGCGGGACACGATCATCGATCAGCTCATCAATCGGAACCTGGTCTGGAGCATCGCCGCCCTGCTCTGGTACCGATGCGACTCGACGCCGAGCGTCACCAGTCCGGTCTACGCCCTCGCATCGGGCTGCGTGGTCATGACGACCATGCACCTCTATGTCATCGCGCGATACATTCGCGCCGAGACCGAGCCGACGGCGGTATGGCAGCGGCTGCGTCGGTGCGGTTACCTCGCGGCGGCTGCCACCGTCGTCATGCTGCTCGCCGGGATGGCGGCGCAGGACAACGGGCGCCCGGTCGATCTGAGTGCGCACGGGCCCGCGGCGATCTTCGGGATCGCCTATGCTGCACCGCTCGCCGTCAATATGGTCGTATTCCTGCTCGGGGGCATTCACGAACTCCGCCTCGGCAACCTGAGCGTCAAGATGCAGTTGGTGTGCTGGATTCTCGCCAGCAGTGGCGGCTTCGTCTTGAGCAATCAGACACTGTCCGCCGTTCAGCTGCTGACGGGACGACCCGACCTCGGTCCGCATTTGCCGCGCGGCGAACTCGATTTCGTGCTCTGCGTGATTCTCAATGTGACCCTGCTCGCCATCCCTTTGTTCAGCACTTTGCTCGCGCTGGCAGGTTGGGACCGCGAGGGCCGAATCTGTCGCCGACTGCGGCCGCTGTGGTGCGACCTCACCGCGGCGGTACCGGCGATAGTGCTACCCGCCGACGCGCGACACGGTGCGGATCCGGTCGCCCGACTGTTCCGCATGACCGTAGAGATCCGCGACGCACTGCTACACCTCGGTTCCTACCTCCCCGCCGCGCCCGCGCAACCGCCCAATCAGGTCGAATCAGACTGGGAAATAACCGATTACGCGCACCGTCTCGCATACGCCGTACGTGCCAGAAAGGCAGGCGAACTGGCCGTCGTGGTCGGATCCGGCCCGCGACCGCGCGTGACCGCCCATGATTTCGACACCGAAGTCCGGCATCTGCTCCGCCTCGCCCGCGTCTGGCCGAAGACCGCGGTGCGATGAAGCTCGCATCGGGTGCTACGGGCCGCACCCGGTCATAGGCTGTATCCCATGACCTACAAGATCGTTTCCCGGCAGTTCGACCTCGAAGTGGACGGCTCAACCCTGAATGGCTATCTCGCTCGCCCCCAGGGCACCGGCACATTTCCGGCGGTTCTGGTCGGCGCCGAGCTGTGGGGACTCACCGAGGACGCGCGTCGGATCGTCGATCGGGTCGCCGCGCTCGGGTATGTGGCCTTCGTCGTGAACGTCTATCACCGCTCGGGTCCGGAGACGGCGGCGGGCCTGGCCGAGACCGACGAGAACCGGATGCGTGCCTTCGGCCTGCTCGACGAGCTGACCCGCGATGGTGTCGAGGCCGACTTCCGGTCCGCCATCGCCTATGCCCGCGAACACGGCGGCGCCACCGATAAGACCGGTGTGCTCGGCTTCAGCCTCGGTGGCCATCTGGCCTACTTCGCGGCCACCCGACTGGAGCTGGATGCAGCGGCCGTCTTCTACCCGGGCTGGCTGACCACGGCGGGCACCGCGCTGAGTCGGCCGGAGCCGCTGCTGGCGGCGACCGAGGACATCGCCAAGGGGGATGTGCGGCTGGTGCTGTTCTTCGCCGAACTCGATCACGTCATCGACGCCGCGCAGCGCGAACAGCTCGAGACGGCATTGAATCAGGCCGATGTGCGGCACGAATCGGTGGTGTACCCGGGCGCGAGGCACGCTTTCTTCTTCCCCGGCCGGGAGCCGTACGACGAAGCCGCTGCCACGGATTCGTGGCAGCGGACATCCGAGCTGTTCGCTGCCGAATTGGGCTGAGCCCGAGCCGAATACGAGCCGAGCCCGACCGGCCCTGTCTCCCCCTCCGAAGACAGGCCCGATCGGGCTGTAATAAATATTCCTCGGAGCACTTGACAGGGCCTTAACGGAGCCTTAATGGCGACGTGTCGAGCGGATCAGTGCCGCTTGACGCCGAGTTGGGCCAGGAATTCGGCATTGGTCGGGGCCTGGCGCAGCCCCTCCAGCAGCAGTTCGATGGTCTGCTGACCGTCCACCGCGGCGAGGGTGCGCCGCAGCAGGTGGGTGGCCGCCAATTCGTCCGGGGTGAGCAACAATTCGTCCTTGCGGGTGCTCGATTGGGCGATATCGACGGCGGGGAAGACCCGACGGCTCGCGGTGGCGCGATCCAGTTTCAGCTCGGCATTGCCGGTGCCCTTGTACTCCTCGAAGATCACGGTATCGGCCAGCGAGCCGGTCTCGACCAGGGTGGTGGCGATAATGGTGAGCGAGCCGCCGTTCTCGAAATTGCGTGCGGCGCCGAGGAATTTCTTCGGCGGCGCGAGCGCGGCGGCATCGACACCACCGGAAAGTACGCGCCCGGAGGACGGGGCCGCGTTGTTGTAGGCGCGGGCCAGGCGGGTCAGCGAGTCGAGCAGCACGACGACGTCTCGCCCCATTTCGGCCTGGCGCTTGGCATGTTCGATGGCGAGTTCGGCCAGTGCGATCTGCTCGCGTGGCGTTTGGTCGAACGTGGCGGCCGCGACATCGGCGGGAACCGACCTGGCCAGATCGGTGACCTCCTCGGGACGCTCGCCGACCAGTACCAGCATCAGTTCGCACTCCGGGTGATTCTTCGCGATACCGTGCGCGATCGCTTGCAGCACAGAGGTTTTGCCTGCCTTGGGCGGTGCCACGATGAGTGCGCGCTGGCCCTTGCCGATGGGCATGACCAGGTCGGTGACCCGGGTCGTCATGGCATGCGGTTCGGTCTCCAGGCGCAGCCGCTGATTGGGATAGATGGGGACGAGGTCCTCGAAGTGGGGCCGGGCCGCGGCGCGTTCGGGATCGTATCCGTTGACCGATTCGATGCGGACCAGCGGGTCGAGCTTGCCGCTGCGCGCCGGCTCAGCCATGCCGACGATGAAATCGCCACGGCGCAAACCGAATTCGCGGATCAGCCGGGGTGGCACATGCACGTCTTGCGGACCCGGGAGGTATTCGTCGACCCGGAGGGCGGCGGCACGGTTGTCGGCGATGTCGAGGATGCCGCTGACGGATCGTACGGGGCGCGCAGCGTCCTCGGCCGCCGCATCCCCGTCGTGTGATACGGGAAATGTGTTGTCTTTCATGGTTTTTCCTTTGCGTGGGATACGGCGAATTGCCGTGTGAGGCAGCGGCGACGTGGCGCGCTGCGGTGAATGTCCCTGTGGGGCTCCGGGAACGGGGTGGACCACCATGCGTGGTCGGGAAGCGGAGAGATCCTGTGGGAAGCCCGGGGCTCTGAGCGGCCGGGATATCAGCATCCACAAGGACAGGGCCGAGGATACATCGTCGAACGGCTGTTGCGCAATGGTCACAGCCCGGCCACGACGACCGGAGCGAGCCACATTTTCGTATCGGTAGCCGATCATGCGAAACGCCGCGGCGGTGTATCTCGTATCAGTGGGTATCCGGCCGAGACCGATCGACGGTAGGAGCTGCAATGGCCGAGTTCGAACCGTTCTACCGGCAAGTCCAATCGCACTACGACGTCTCCGACGACTTCTACCGACTGTTCCTCGACCCGTCGATGACCTACAGTTGCGCCTACTTCGAGCGTGACAATATGACCCTGGAGCAGGCCCAATTCGCCAAAATAGATCTCGCGCTCGGCAAATTGGATCTGCGGCCCGGGATGACCCTGCTCGATATCGGATGCGGTTGGGGCGCAACGATGTTCCGTGCGGTCGAGCGTTACGGCGTGAAGGTCGTCGGCCTCACCTTGAGCCACAATCAGTACGAGCACGTCCGCTCGGAGATCGATCGGCGGGGTGTGGCAGGTGTCGAGATTCTGCTGCAGGGCTGGGAGGAATTCGACGGATGTGCGGACCGGATCGTCAGCATCGGCGCGTTCGAACATTTCCGTCGCGAGCGATACCCCGCATTCTTCGCGCGCTGCCACCGCATGCTTCCGCCCGACGGCCGGATGCTCCTACATACGATTATCGGCCATACACTCAACGACCTGCGTCGCATGAATATTCCGGTGACCAGGGAAGCCGCGCTTTTCCACATCTTCATCAAGCGCGAGATCTTTCCCGGCGGACAGCTGCCCCAGCCCACCGAGGTCACCCGTCTGGCCGGACAGGCCGGATTCGGCACCGAGCGGATCCAGCCGCTGCGGCTGCATTACGCGCGCACGCTGGACTACTGGGCCCAGGCATTGACGGACCATCGCAGCGAGGCGGTGCGGATTGCCTCCGAGGAGGTCTACGCGAGATACCTGAAGTACCTCACCGGATGTGCCCAGTACTTCCGTAGCGGGCACATCGATGTCATGCAGTTCACGATGGTGAAATGAACCCGGCGGGCCTCGGATCAGAGTACGGCCTGGGTCTGGGTCACCTTGGCGACGAGTTTGTCTGCGTCATCATGGATTTCGGTCTCCACTACGATGAAGGACCGTCCCGCGTGCAGCGGTCGCGCCGACGCGATCGCATAGCCGGAACGCACGGCCCGCAGAAAATTCGTCTTGGACTCGACCGTCGTCGTACCCTGCTTGCCCTCGGGCAGATTCAGGAATGCACATACCGCGGCGGTCCCATCGGCGAGCGACATCAGCACCCCACCGTGCAGTACCCCGCCCAGCGTGCACAGCGATTCGTCCCAGGCGATCCGGCTGCGCACCAATGCGGCGCCGTGTTCGAGCACCTCGACGCCGATGCGCTCGGTGAACGGCATGGACTGGTGAAAGAGCTTGGTGCCCGCCTCATCGATCATGAAGTCAGCCTGCCCGATAGATCCGGCGCGCGTCGATTACCCCCGAGGTAATGAGCAGTACGAGTAGCACGGTCGCGCCGCCGCAGAGCAGCACTGTCCCGGGCGAGGTCCGATCCACGATCACCCCGCCGACCAGCGCACCGATGCAGAAGGTCGCCTGGAACGCGGCGGTGAACAGCACCGACGCCACCTCGGGCACATCGGGCAGCGCACTGGCGAACCAGGTCTGCAGCACCACCGGCACACCGCCGTATCCGATACCCCAGACGATCAGCAGTGCGACTGTGCCGAACTCCCAGTGACCCAGCACCGGCAGTAGCAGCATCGCGGCCGCCATCGCACTCGCCGCGAAGCCGAGCGCAAGCCGGGGACGGCCCAACATGGTGCCGCCCAGGAAGTTCCCGGCGATACCCGCGACGCCGTAGATCAGCAGCAGCACCGTGATCGTGCCGGCACTCACCTCGGTGACCTGTTCCAGGAACGGCGTGACGTAGGTATAGGTGCCGAACTGTGCGATCACCACGAAAAACGTGGCCGACAAGGCGATTCGGACACCCGCGCCGCGCAGGCCGAGGCGCAGCGTGGTCAGGTGAAGGGCCTGTTCGGTGGGCAGTGCGGGCAGTGCGACCGCGAGCAGTACCAGCACCACCGCGGACAGTACGCCCAAGACGACGAACCCGGCGCGCCAGCCCGCGACACTTCCGATAAAGGTGCCCGCGGGCACGCCGAGCACCGAGCCGAGCGGAACGGCCGAGAAAATTACCGCTGTCGCGCGGTGTACCAACTCCGGCGGCACCAATCGTCCGGCCAATCCGGCCGCGATCGACCAGTAGCTGCCGATGGTGATCCCGATCAGTACGCGGGAGGCCAGCACCACCCAGAACTGCGGCGCGTTCGCAGCCACCACATCGGCGATCACCAGCAACAACGTGCAGCCGCACAGCGACAGTCGGCGGTCGATCCGTGCGGCCGCGACCGTCACCAGGGGCGCGGCGATCGCGGCGAGCAGACCGGGCAGGGTCAGCATCAGCCCCGACATGCCGTCGGAGATCGTGAAATCGGCTCCGATCGAGGTCAGCAGGCCGATCGGCAGAATTTCGGTGGTCACGATCGAGAAGATGCCGAGCATCACCGCGACGACGGCGAGCCACCGGATCAGCGGCGGCCGGGTGATGACGGCGGGGGCGGGCTCGAGAGCAGTGGACATGCGCTCCAGTCCAGCAACTCCGGCACCCCGAGTGCTGGCGGGTTCAGGCCGCGAATGTCGGTGCCGTGCCGCACTATTCGACGCGAGCCACGATGCGCGTTGTGCGGCCTGACAGGCATCGCACAACTGGCATCGGTGTGCTACGAGCTGAAGAACTGGATCGCGTTGGCGGGCACACCGACGACGATCATGCCCGCCGCGGGCGCCGAGCGTGACGCCCGCGGCGGCCCGGCGTGGCACCTGCCGAACGGTCCGCCGACGAACAGCGCGGGCATGCCGACAATGCCGCCCGCGACACCGCCGAGCACCGCACCGGTGACGGTGCCGACCAGGGTGCCGCTGGTGGTGGCCGGACCGAACCGGGTGGCCGCGGTGCCGAGCGCGGCATCGAATCGACGGCGCCGACCTCCTTGGCGTCAGCTCAGCCGGGCGACGACCGCGCGCGGCAGATGTGGCAGCACCACATCGACGAGTCGCCACGGCCACCCCGGCACGCAAGCGCGAATCCGCTCCCGCTCGATCGCCCGCACCATCGCCGAGACGCCCTTTGCCAATGGCGCGACCATGCGTGCGTCACCGGCCTGCGCCGCCATATCGGTGGCGATGAATCCGGGAAGCAGTGTGGTCACCGCAATCGGTGAGTTCGCGAATTCGACCGTGAGCGCCGCACCGAGGGCGGCCAGTCCGGCCTTGCTCGCGGAGTAGGCGGCCTTCTTCCCCGGCAGACCGCGTACCGCGCTCATCGAGGACACCAGCACCAGGTGACCCGACTCCTGACCGCGAAAGATCTCCAGTGCCGCCTCGGTCTGGGCGAGGGCGCTGACGAAATTGGTGGTGGCCGTGGCGAGATTGGCATCCGTGCGACCGGTGCCGATCCGTGCGCCCTTACCGATACCGGCATTGACGATCACCCGATCCAGTCCGCCGAGTTCATCGCGCAGTTCCGCGAAAACCCGCGGGACGGCCGCATGGTCATCGACGTCGAGCGCACGGACCGCGACGGTAATGCCCGGGTGCGCGGCGGTGAGTTCGTCGCGCAGGGCCGCGAGCGCATCCAGGCGTCGAGCGCACAGGGCCAGGTCACGGCCCTTGGCGGCGAATTCCCGCGCCATGGCTGCGCCGAGTCCGGCGCTCGCGCCGGTGATCAGGATCTTGCTCCGCGTCATGGTTGCGAACCATAGCGGTTACTGAACGCGAGTCAATATCCCTGGGTTCGACTCAACCGCCGAATGAGCCCGTGCTCGGCGGCACCATGTGCCAGGCGCCGCAGTTCACGGTCTTGAAGGCGACATCGGTCGGTGCGATCTCGGCTCGGACCGGACTGTTCCTGGTGAAGTCGTTATTGATGATGTAGTGCTGATCGGTGTTATCGCCTTCGACCTTGCGCAGCCGCCGCCAGTCGCAACCAACGGCCGGGTCTGGGGTGCCCGGTGCCTCCCAGGTACCGGGGAAGATATCGACGCCGACCAGGTAGACACCATCTTCGGTGATGGTGTTGCGGGGCTGGGCGGCCGCGGTTCCGGTGCCCAGCAGTGTCACGGTGGACGCCATCGCCCCCGCGATCACGAGCGTGCTTGCACGCATACTGCTGTCTCCTCGAGTTGTGCTCTGGCCGCCACTGGCGGCTGACCTGCGGAGATCCCCGAATCTCCGGGGCCAAGGTCTACCAGACTCGGCGGTCGATTTCGGTGGAATCGCGAGATTCCGGCCGGCGGTGATTCCACTCGCGCGGATTCCCGCGATATCTGTTGTATGAGTGGTATTTGTCCGGTGGTCGGCGTCGCGGGCCGGCGGCCGACTTGCGGGACGGCATGTGCTGGGCTCTGTACCGACGATGGGTTGGCCGCCGTGCTTGCCGCGGACCGGGCACTACTGCATTGGCGCGCCATGCGTGGACTCGGCGATTCGGGTCTCGCCGAACAGGCCGTGCAGGAGACCCTGCTACGGGCCTGGCGCTCCTGCGCGGTGTTCGACGAACGCAAGGGCACGGTGCGCACCTGGCTGCTCGCCATCGAACGCAACGTCATGATCGATATCGCCCGTGCCCGCGCGGTCCGGCCCGCGGATGCCGGATGGGACGAGATCACCGAGCTCAGTGCTGCCCGCTTCGCCGATCCGGATTTCGCCGAGCGCCTCGTCGACGGTCTGCTCGTCGCCGATCTACTTGCCCGGCTGCCCGAATCGCAGCGCGTCGCGGTGGTGGAGGTGATCCTGCGGGACCGGGCCTATCAAGAGGTGGCCGATGACTTCGGCATTCCGGTCGGCACGGTCAAGACCCGGGTGCACTACGCACTGCGGTCGTTGCGCCGCTTGCCGATCGGGGCTTGAGTCCGCTCCCGCATTCATCCGGCAATCGGCGCCGCGCGGCGGTGCGAACCGGGTTTTGGTCGTCTGATCAGCGAGAATGTGCCGATTTAGATCGATAACATTTCGATAACGTAGCTTGCTTTGCTGATGCTGGCGTTGCCAGAGTGAACCACTGGGTTTGGTGTTACTAGTGGGAAGGGAGGGGTGCTCCGTCCCGGGGCACCGACACCGCACATGAAGCCAAGCATCATCAGCACCGGTATCTGCGGCGCCGTGACGGCCGCCGTCGTGGTGACGCTGTCGGGGCTGGCCCCGGTCGCGATCGCCGATCCGACATCGCCCGATATATCCACGAAACTCGTCGGCAAGACAGTATTCCTCGACCCGGGTCATCAGGGTCCCAACCACGCCGAGAACTTGGCGAGGCAAGTCGGCAATGGTCGCGGCGGCACCAAGGACTGCCAGACCACCGGCATGACCACGGTCAACGGCGTACCCGAGCACACCATCAACTGGAAGGTGGCCGACCTGGTCCGGGCTGCGCTGCAGGATCTGGGCGCCAAGGTGGTGCTCAGTCGTCAGGACGATTCCGGCTGGGGCGGCTGCGTCGACGAACGCGCGCAGGCCGCCAATGCCTCCGGTGCCGATGTCGCGGTCAGCATCCACGCCGATGGCGCACCCGCGCAGGACCGCGGTTTCCATCTGATCGTGCCGCAGCTGCCGATTCCGGATCCGAAGGCCGATCAGGTCCAGTCCGGACCCGGTCTCGCGGCGACAAAGGCCGTGCGTGACGCGTATCTGGAGGCCGGATTCCCGGCCGCGAATTATGCGGGCGCACAGGATGGTCTGCAGACGCGCGCCGATGTGGCCGGTCCGGCGATGACCACTGTGCCGGATGTGTTCCTCGAGATGGGCAATGGTGCCAATGTCGAGGACGCCGCACTGCTGGAGAGTCCGGAGGGACAGGTCAAACACGCCCTGGCCATTACGACGGGCCTGGTCGGCTTCCTGCTCGGAGCACCGCAGCAGGCGGGGGCGGTTCCGGCGTACACCGGTTCGGCGGCCGATCGGCCTGCCTCGGCTCCGCCGTCGGATACCCCGCCGGTCCAATCGGTTCCGCCGGCGCAGTCGGTGCCGCAGGCTCCCGCCACGCAGCAGGTTCCCGAAGGAACGCAAGCGTCGGCCATCCAGCAGCCGCAGGCCGTTCCCGAACCTGCGGCGGTGCCGACATCGGACGGGACGGTGCCGACGGCGCCCGCATCATCGGATCCGCCGCAGGGGTACACACCGGCACCGGGATACGCGCCGCTGCCCAGCTCCCCGGATACGCAGACACCGGGGTTGGCGCAGTCACCCGGTGCGCCGCAAGGGGGTTCACCGCAGTCACAGGGCTACGCACCCTCGCCCAACTCGCCGCAGTCACAGGGCTATGGATTGTCGCCCAACTCGCCGCAGTCACAGGGTTACGGATTGTCGCCCAACTCGCCGCAGTCACAGGGTTACGGATTGTCGCCCAACTCGCCGCAGTCACAGGGCTATGGATTCGCGCCCAACTCGCCGCAATCACCAGGTGCGGCCCAAACGCCCGGTTCCCCATTCGTGCCGGGCCAGACCGCCCCGAGTACGACCGGTACCTTGCCCGCGCTGGTCGGCACGATCATACAAATGATGCTGCCGCTGGCGACGTCCCTCGGCATGGACAACACCGTGATCACCTCCGAGCTGATCAACCTCGCGTACACATTGGCCAGCACCCTGCTCGGCCCGACCAAGTAATGCAGTCGCCCGACAATGGACATGGACACGAGTAGACCGCATTCGTAACCACCACGGAGCGAGTCTTACGAGCGAGGAGTTCGCGGCCTGTCTCGCGTCCGAGCCGTCGAAGCGCATGCGACGAAGTCGCGAGTCTCGACGGCTCGGACGCGAGACCGAAGGGGGCCGCGAACACGCAGCGCCGAAGGCGCTGCCGAAAACACTAGACTCAGCCGGTGGCCCCGCCGATTCCTGTTCTGATTGTTGCCGGGTTTCTCGGATCCGGGAAGACGACGCTGCTCAACCATCTGCTGCGCAATAACCGAGGCACGCGGATCGGGGTGGTGGTCAACGACTTCGGGGCCATCAATATCGATTCCATGCTGGTGGCCGGACAGGTCGATGCGATGGTCTCGCTCGGCAACGGCTGCGTCTGCTGTGCGGTGGATGTCGGTGAACTCGATGAGCTGTTCACCAGGCTCGCGCAGCCGCGTGCCAAGATCGACGTGATCGTGGTCGAGGCCAGTGGGCTCGCCGAGCCGCGCAATCTGATTCGGATGGTGGTGGGCAGCGAGAACCCGCGCATCCGCTACGGCGGTCTGGTCGAGGTGGTCGACGCCGAGCAGTTCCCGGATAGTCGCGAGCGTCATCCCGAACTCGCCACCCATCTGCGGCTGGCTGATCTGGTGGTGCTCAACAAGGCCGATCGGGTGGTGCCGGAGCGGCTGACCGGTTTGCGGCAGGAGATCACCGACCTGATCGGCCAGGTGCCGGTCTACGCGACGACCCGAGGCCGCATCGACCCGGGCCTGCTCTTCGACGAGCCGCTGCGGGAAATCCCCAGCGTCGCCGAACAATTGAGCTTCGACGAACTGCTCGACGACCACGACCACGACCACGCCGAGCACCGCCATCTGCACGACGACTACACCAGCGTGTCCTTCAGCAGCGAACGGGAATTGGATCCACGCCGCCTGGTCGAATTCCTCGAGGATCCGCCGCCCGGCCTGTTCCGCGCCAAGGGATTCGCGGCCTTCGGGGTTGCGGCCGAACGCCGTAAGTTCGTGCTGCACATGGTCGGTCGCCACATCGTCTTCGAACCGGACTCCTGGTCGCGCGGCGAATCGCGCATGACCCGATTGGTGCTGATCGGTGCGGGGCTGCCCGCCGACGCGGCACTGGCGCGACTGCACGACACGGTGCACACCGCCGCCGAACCGCTGGATGAGCATGCCATGCTGGGTATCTGGCGCTATGCCCCGCACTGATGCCTCGAAAGATTGGCGCGTTCTGTTGGAAGCTGGCGCGTTCGGTACTTGGCGCGGCGATCGCGCGGACATAGAACTGAGATATTGCCCCGCCGCGCGCGGCAGGTGCGCAACGGAGCGAAAGTGGCACGCGCGGCGTCGGTTCGGCCCAAGAACCGTAATCGACCGTATTTGTCTCTACGACCGATTGGAGAGTTCCGTGTCAGAGACCTGGGAGAGTGCCACCGCGTACGTGGTCGCCGCGCTGGAGGCCAAGGGCACCGCGACCCGTGACGATTTCGATGTGCCGGCCATAGTCGCCGCATCCCGGGATATTGCCGACAGCTGGGATTTTCGTGCCATCGAGGATGCGACCTTCTGGCGGATCGCGGCGACCTTCCTGAAGGTCTGACCGGGCCCGACGGGGCAGGATGCGGTGCGTGGGGATGCGGCGGATCAGGCCGGTAGGTCGGATCGGTACATGAGTTGGGTCATGGATCGTCGACGGGCTGCCCGCCGCATCGAACCCACATCCGAATATCCGAGCAGTTCGGCCTGGCGTGGTCGGCTCAGTGCGGTCCCCGCCACGCTCGCCTGCGCGAGCCGGGCATTGCGCGCCCGCTCCAATTCCATCCGCCAAGTGGTGCCGGCCTCCATCAGCCGACGCTGCAGCGTCCGCGGGCTGGTGGCGAGCCGGCGGGCCACCCGATCCAGCGATACCGTGCCCTCCGCCAGCGCCTCGGCCAGCACGGTCGCCACTCGATCCGGCCATGCGGTCGCCAAGGGCGGCGGTGGCGGGAGGGCATCGGCCAGCGGTTGCAGCACGGCCGCGAGTACGGGATCGCTGGTGGTCAGTGGTAGTTCCATATCGGCGGCGCGGAAGGTCATGGCATCGACCGGTGCGTCGAATTCGATGGCGGTCGTACCGAATACCTCGACGAATGTATCGATTTCGGCCGGTGCCTGCTGCCGCAGTGTCACCCGCAACGGAATCAGCGGTTCGCGGACCACGCGTCGTGCTCGGCTGAGCACCGCGGTCAGCCCCCACAACTGGGTGAGGTCGCGGCCGCGGCCCTCGCCATCGATCATGTCCAGATAGAGCGTGACCTCATGTTCGTTCTCGACGACCAGGTCGAAGCGGTGATTGGTGGTCACCGCGGCCACGTACGGGCCGCAGGTGGCCAGGCCCGCACCGAGTGTCGGCGCGGTGGAGAAGAGATAGTCGTAGAGGCCGAGGCTGCTGAGTTTGTAGCGGCTGGCCACATGCAACGCGACATTCGGATCGCCGAGCCCGTGTTCGCCCAGTTCCCAGAGTCGCGAGAAGGTGTGACTCGGCAGGTGCACGTCCGCGCCGACCATGGTCCATTCGGGTAGGCCGGTGTCGCGGATCAGCCGATCTCGATCCAGTCCCGCATCCATGAGCTGCGAGATGACGAATCTGTGCAGCAATACCTGATCGGTTCCCAATGCGCCCCTCCTACCGCGGATCGACGTATCTTGTGCGGGAGAACGCTATCCCGCGCCTATTGAATCGTCAGTAATTTCGCGTCACAGTGTTGTTGCGGGTAACAACAACAGGCGCTCACCACATGGTTATTCACTCGCAATGGGCCTTTACCCGCAGGCGTTGACCCATTCCGACAACCCGTCGGCGAAGAGCTGGCGCTTCCAGATCGGCACTTCGTGTTTGATGCGATCCACCAATTCCGCACAGGTGGTGAAGGCTTCGGCGCGGTGCGGGGCGGCGACCGCGACGACGATCGCGAGATCGCCGACGCTCAGCTGCCCGATCCGGTGCACGGCCGCGACCGGGAGTCCGGAGCGCTCGGCGAGGTCGGCACAGCAATTTCGCAGGAACCGCTCAGCTTCCGGATGCGCCGAATATTCCAGAGCGGAAACCGCCTGTCCGCCATCGTGATTGCGCACCTTGCCGGTGAAGACCACGACGGCGCCGTGCTCCGGTCCGGTCACCGCCGCCTCGACCACCGCCGGATCGAGGGGTGCTGCGCTGATCCCGGCCAGGCGTACGCCCGCGAATTCACTTGTTGTCATGGTTGCCGCCTCCGGCTACTTGCGCGAGCAGATGATCCAGCAGCGGCTCGAGTACCGCCATACCGTCTTTGACACCGCCGGGGGAGCCGGGCAGATTCACCACCACCGATCGGCCCGCGAGTCCGGCCACCCCGCGACTGAGCGCGGCCAGTGGGAATTTCGCGGTGCCGCGTTGCCGAATCGCCTCGGCGACACCGGGCAATTCACGATCCAGTACGGCCAGCGTCGCCTCGGGTGTCGCATCGGTGGGCGAGGCGCCGGTGCCGCCGGTGCTGATCACCAGCGACGGTTCGAACCGCAGGGCATCAGCCAAGCCGATATCGATCTCGGCGTCGGCGTAGACCAGCGGGCCGCGCACCGAGAAGCCCAGTCCGCCAAGCCAGTCCGCGAGTACCGGACCGGTCGTATCCACGCGGGTACCGACCGCGGCTCCGGTGGAAGCGACCAAGACTACGGCGCTGCGCCGGTCGGCATCCGAGATCTGTTCCGGCGCATTATCTTCCGTGGTGGCCTCGGGTTCCTCGGCGAACGTTGGAGTTTCCACGGGTATCTGCTCCGCGGGGCGCTCCCAGTGTCCGTGCTTACCACCCTCTTTGGTGAGCAGCCGCACTCCGTTCAGTGTCGCCGCCGGGTCGACCGCCTTGACCATGTCGTGCAGCGTGAGTCCGGCCACCGCGACCGCGGTCAGCGCCTCCATCTCGACGCCGGTGGGCCCCTTGGTTTTCGCGCTCGCCTCGATCGTGATGGTGTCCTCGGTGAAGCCGAATTCGACCCTTACCGAGGACAATGCCAGCTGATGGCACAGCGGAATGAGTTCCGAGGTTTTCTTCGCGCCCGCGATACCGGCGATCCGCGCGGTGGCGAGCACATCGGCTTTCGGCATATCGTCGGCTCGGACCAGCGCGACGACCTCGGCGGTGGTGCGCAGCTCACCGGCCGCGACCGCGATCCGGGTGGTGTCGGACTTCGCGCTCACATCGACCATGCGGGCGCGACCTTCCCGATCGACATGGGACAACTCACTCATAGCGACCACACTCGCACAGGTGCGCCGACTGGGAGCGAGGTGACTTCGGCGGGCACATCGATCAATGCATCCGCCCAGGCCATACCCGCGATGAGATGCGAACCGGGTCCCGATACGACCTCGACGGCCGTTGGGCTGCGATGCAATCCGGGTGCGGCGCCGTCGTCGCGCACCAGCTGCCCGCGCAGGAATTGGCGTCGTCCCTCGGGGGAGCGCACCGCATTGCGCAGCGGCACCTCGTAGATCTCAATCTCGGGCAGGCCCGCGATATGGCGCAGTATGGGCCGCGCGAATACCTCGAACGACACCATGGTGCTCACCGGATTTCCGGGAAAACTCAGCACCGGCACACCATTGACGACGGTAAGTCCTTGCGGCCCACCGGGTTGCACCGCGACCGAACCGAATTCGCCGCCCAGCGGCTGCAATACCTCCTTGACGACCTCGAAATCACCCTTCGACACCCCGCCGGAGGTGAAGACGATATCGGCGGATTTCGTTGCGGTGGAAAGCAATACGCGGAATTTCGCCGGATCGTCGGTGCTGTGCTCCACCGACACCACGTTGACGCCGTTGGCGCCGAGCGCGGCGGCGAGAGCGATACCGTTGGAGTTGTAGATCTGACCGGGGCGCAATGGTGTTCCGGCGGCGACCAATTCGTCACCGGTGGTGATGACCGCCGCCCGAATCGGCTGGAATACCGGCACATTCGGCAGTCCGACCGCGGCAAGCGCGGCAATGTGGCGGGGTGCCAGTGTGGTGCCCACACGGGCCAGCAGATCGCCGGTGCGCACATCGGTGCCCGGTTCGCGCACGAACTCACCCGCGGTGCGACCCCGCTCGACGGTCACCGTCGTGTCATCGCTGTGCACATCCTCCACCGGCACCACACAATCGGCACCGGGCGGAATCGGCGCACCGGTCATCACCTTCATCGCGGCGCCGTGCGGCAATGGCGTCTGTCCGGCCGCACCCGCCGCGACCACCCCGACCAGTGGCAGCGTCACCGGAGTGACCACCACCGATTCGGCGCGCACCGCATATCCGTCCATTGCGGAGTTGCGGAATACCGGCAGGTCGACCGGCGCGTGGATATCGTCGGCCAGCTGTCTGCCCAGCGCCGCGGGCACCGCGACGGATTCGACCGCACGGGCGGCCAGCGGGCGCAGCAGCGCCTCGATGGTGTCCCGGTAGGCGTCGACGGACCGGGCGGTGGCGGGCGGGCTCGGCCGGTGGCCACCGGAGGTGTCGGCACGCGAGGTCATACGGTCAGCCTAATCGCCGAGCGGTAGCGAGTTCGCTTGTCGTATCGCACGAACGCTCACCCGGTGAACTCGGCGTTTGTGAGCCCAGGATGGTGCGGTCCGCCCATGGGCACAGCGCGCGGACCGGTCATAATGGACTTGTGACGTTGGTCGAGATGGGGATTCCCGCCGTGCGGTCCAGGCTGCCCTCGCTCGATGGACGGCCCGACACGCCGTTCCTGGTTGATCGATTCGGTCGCACCGCACGTGATCTGCGCGTATCGATCACCGAGAAGTGTTCGCTGCGATGTATCTATTGCATGCCCGAGGAGGGCCTGCCCGCGATCCCGCAGGACGAACTGCTGACGGTCGAGGAGATTGTGCGGCTCGTCGCACTCGCGGTGCGGGAGTTGGGGGTGCGCGAGGTCAGGTTCACCGGCGGTGAGCCGCTGCTGCGCCGCGATCTGGAGCGGATCATCGCGGGCTGCCACGAGCGGGTGCCCGATGTTCCGCTGTCGATGACCACCAATGGTGTCGGACTCGCCCATCGGGCCCGCGGTCTCGCGGCCGCCGGGCTGAGCCGGGTGAATGTCTCGCTGGATACCGTGGATCGGCTCGGCTTCGCGCGCCTGACCCGCCGCGATCGGCTCGAATCGGTCTTCGCGGGCATCCGCGCGGCCAGGGATGCCGGACTGGCGCCGATGAAGGTGAATGCCGTGCTGATGCGCGACACTCTCGCCGGTGCGCCGGATCTGTTGCGCTGGTGTCTGGACGAGGGCTGTGAACTGCGGTTCATCGAGGAGATGCCGCTGGACGCCGACCACGAATGGGCCCGTACCAACATGGTGACCGCGGCCGAATTGCTCACCGTGCTCGGCACCCGATTCACGCTGACCGAGGCCGGCCGGTCCGATCCCGCGGCTCCCGCGGAGAAATGGCTCGTCGACGGCGGCCCGGCGGCGGTCGGCATCATCGCGACGGTGACCCGCAAATTCTGCGATAGCTGCGACCGGACCCGGCTCACCGCTGACGGCATGCTGCGGTCGTGCCTGTTCAGCGATCAGGAATTCGATGTGCGTCAGGCACTGCGCGCGGGTGCCGACGACGATGAGATCGCCACCATCTGGCGCGGCGCCATGTGGAACAAATGGGCAGGACACGGTATCGATGCCGAAGACTTCGTCCCCCCGGAACGCACGATGGGAGCCATTGGTGGTTGAGATCCGCTATTTCGCCGCGATTGCCGACGCGGTCGGCAAGGATCGGGAAACGCTGGACTTGCCGGCCCACGCCACCGTCGCCGACCTACGCACCACCCTCGCCGAGTCCTACGGGCCCGACCTCGACAAGATGCTCGCCGTCTGCGCCTACCTCGTCGGCGACGAACTCACCCGCGACCCGTCGGTCGCGCTGACTCCGCGTGTCGATGTCCTCCCTCCCTTTGCGGGCGGCTGACCCGCATCGGCGGTGTGCGGACACTGAAGATTCCGGTCGGCCGGGCTAGCATCGGCGCCAATGCCGTGCGCCGGACCGGATGAGGAGTCGCATCGATATGTCCCAGCCGTCGAATCAGGTATCGGTGCAGCACCCGTCGGTGGTGCGACTACGCGAGATGCGGGGCGAGAGTCTGCAACTGCGGGTAGCGGACTGGATCACGAAATTCGCCGGGTCGATGCGGTTCGTCTACCTCCACGCCATCGGTTTCGCGGTCTGGATGATCTGGGCCGAACAGAGTCCATGGCCGACATTGACCCTGGTCGTCTCCCTGGAGGCGATATTCCTGTCCACCTTCGTGATGATCGGCCAGAATCGGCAGGCCCAATTCCAGCAGCTGAAGGCCGATCACGACTTCAACGAGCAGGAGTTGGAGCTCAAGACCAATACCGAGCTGACCAGGGCCATCCACGAGATGACCAAGGAACTGCACCGCAGGCTGGTCGAGACCCCGGATTCGAAGTAGTCAGCGCCACCAGGTATCGAGCGGGGTGACCGGGACGGTGCGCTTGTGGCGGGTGTTCAGGAAGATCGTCTCGAGTTTCCGGGCGACTTCCGGGGTGACGTCGTTGCCCTCCAGATAGTCATCGATCTCGCTGTAGCGCAGGCCGAGTGCCTCCTCGTCGGGCAGGGCCGGGCGGTCGTCCTCGAGATCGGCGGTGGGAACCTTGGACCAGATGCTCGACGGTGCACCGAGTTCCTGCAGCAGCGCCGCGCCCTGGCGCTTGGTGAGACCGGTCAACGGGGTGATGTCGACGCCGCCGTCCCCGAATTTCGTGAAGAAGCCGGTCACCGCCTCGGCCGCGTGATCGGTGCCGACGACGAGCATATTTTCCTGACCGGCGATGGCGTACTGGGTCACCATACGTTCGCGGGCCTTGATATTGCCACGCACGAAATCGCGCAGTTTGTCCACGCTCAACGCCGAGGCGACCTCGGCGGCAACGGCATTGGCGCTCGGGCGGATATTCACCACCACCGACCGGTCGGGCTGGATGAACCGCAGCGCGATCCTGGCATCGGCCGCATCGGCCTGCACACCGTAGGGCAGTCGCACCGCGATGAAGGCGGCCTCCGCGCCGTCGGCGCGCAGCTCCTCGACGGCGAGCTGGCACAGTCGTCCGGTCAACGCGCTGTCCTGACCACCGCTGATGCCGAGTACGAAACCGCGTGCGGGGCTTGCGCTCAGATAGTCCTTGAGGAAATCGACCCGGCGCCGGACTTCGAGCTTCGGTTCGATATTCGATTGGACGCCCAACTCGGCGATGATCTGTGCACGCAGGTTCCCCATGACGCATCACTCTACTGGCCGCGCCTGGATGACAACCCGGCGAACGAACGCCTCCCAGTTATCGCCGATCCGACAGCGGTCATAGCCGAGGACATGCATCTGATGCATGACCAAAGCGGCGCCGAGCAGGCCGAGCAGACCGTCGGCGACCAGCACGACATCGCCGTCGACCCGCGCCTGCCGCAGCAGCATCGTCACGTGCGCGCGGAGCAGGCCGTAGGGCGGGCCGGTAAAGCGGTCGCTCGCCTCGCCGATTTCCGCGGCGCGATGCAGTTCGCCCGCGACCTCGATATCCAGTAGCCGGGCCCGGCCGAAGGCGACCAGTCGCTCCACCGCGGGCGCGCCCGGCCCCAGCGGAGGTGGCCCGAACATGAATTCTTCCTGGAACTTTCGCTCGGCGTGGTCCAAGAGCGCGCGCAATAGCCCGGACCTGCTGCCGAACCGTCGGAAGACGGTGCCCTTGCCGACGCCGGCCCGCTTGGCGAGCGCGTCCATCGTCAGGCTGTCCACACCTTGTTCGCGCACGATCTCCTGCGCCGCGTCCAGGAGTAGCTGGCGGTTGCGCGCGGCATCGGCGCGTTCGTGATTTCCGGGCAGGGGCGCGCCGACGCCGAGCAGCGGTCGCTCGGGCATTACTCCGTCCGGCATGGATGTGCTGTAGCTCACAGGCCTCTCGCGGTTCTCCCGGGAATGGAATCGGACCGTAGTCCGGTTAGTGTAGGCGGAAGTTCGGACACCACACCCCAGTACACCAGGAGCCATCATGAGCCAGACCCGGATTCTTACTCTTGTGGGCAGCCTTCGTGCCGCATCGATCAACCGCAGGCTTGCCGAGGCGGCAGTGCAGACCGCGCCGGAGGGCGTCGAGATCACCATCTACGAGGGCCTCGCCGATATCCCGTTCTATAACGAGGATCTCGACGTGCCCGGCTCCGTACCCGCCGCGGCGCAGGCGCTGCGTGACGCGGTTGCCGTATCCGACGGCCTGCTCGTGGTGACGCCCGAGTACAACGGCAGCATCCCCGCCGTATTGAAGAACGCCATCGACTGGGCTTCGCGCCCATACGGTGTCGGTGCGCTGAAGGATCGGCCGGTCGCGGTGGTCAGCGGTTCGATCAGCCACAATGCGGCCAAATGGGCGCACGGCGATGTGGTCAAGGCGCTCGGCGTCGCGGGTGCCCGGGTTGTCGAGAACGCCCACCTGCACTTCGCCGGATTCGGCGAGCGGTTCACCGACTCGCATCCGCGCGAGGATGCCGAGGCGCTGACGCAACTCGGCGCGACTGTGCACGAACTTGTCCAGGCGACCGGCGAGCTGGTGTCCGCCTGAGCGTCGAGTCCCGCCAGCAGGGCCGCCCCCGGGCTCCATCCACGGAGTTGCGGGGGCGGCCCTTTTTCGTTCGCCGAAAGAAGTTTGCTGAAAGGGAGCTACGGTACGAAATTGTGATCTGCGCCACTGTTGTGTCAGGTTGCGAATCGAGCGTCCAGGTACTTACCGCTTGGGAATTTCATCTTTGTGACTCGCAACATGTCGTGTTTTGTGACTCTGTCGGCCACTAGGTGTAGTGTCTTCGGTACTGGAAGACGGGATGAGATCAGCGTCGGCCGCGAGCGGCTGAGCAGGGGTTTCAGGTACGGATCCAGGAGTTTGCGCAGCGTAGTCGGATCAAAGCACTGCATACGGATCACAGGCTATGGATCAGGCATAGGAGAGAGGGACATCAATGACCATCACCGTGTACACCAAGCCCGCTTGCGTCCAGTGCAATGCCACCTACAAGGCGCTCGACAAGGCCGGGGTGGACTACGACGTCATCGATATCTCCGAGAACGACGAGGCGCGTGATTACGTCATGGCGCTGGGCTACCTGCAGGCGCCGGTCGTCGTCGCCGGTGCGGACCACTGGTCCGGCTTCCGGCCCGACCGCATCAAGTCGCTCGCGACCGTGGCGGCCTGATCGCAGCCAGCTTTCCGGTGTATCCGATGGAAAGGGGAGGAGGTAGCCATGTCGACAGGGACAGCGCTGGTCTACTTCTCCAGCGCCTCGGAGAATACGCACCGTTTCGTCGAGAAGCTGGGACTCCCGGCGACTCGCATACCACTGCACACCGCTGACTCGCTGCGCGTAGACGAACCATACGTGCTGATCGTCCCCACCTACGGGGGCGGTCGGCACGTGCTGGGGGGAAACAGATCCGATAGGGATTTCGTACCGCGGCAGGTCGCCAAGTTCCTCAACGATCCGCACAATCGCGCGCTGCTGCGCGGTGTCGTGGCGGCGGGAAACACGAACTTCGGCGATACGTATTGCTATGCGGGCGAGGTGATCTCGCGAAAGTGCGGGGTGCCCTACCTGTATCGCTTCGAACTCATGGGAACCGCTGAGGACGTCGAGCGCGTCCGCGAGGGATTGGGATTGTTTTGGCAACAGCAACGACAGCACCGACCGGAAAAACGGCTCGCTTAGAGCAGGCCCCGGTCCGTACCGCCGAGACAGGCGAGGTCATGGACTACCACGCCCTCAACGCGATGCTGAATCTGTACGGCGCTGACGGCAAGATCCAGTTCGACAAGGACCGCGAGGCTGCGCACCAGTACTTCCTGCAGCACGTCAACCAGAACACTGTCTTCTTCCACAATCTCGACGAGAAGCTGGACTACCTGGTCGAGGAGAACTATTACGAGGCAGAGGTGCTCGAGCAGTACAGCCGCCCGTTCATCAAGACGCTGTTCCAACAGGCCTACGCCAAGAAGTTCCGGTTCCCGACCTTCCTCGGCGCGTTCAAGTACTACACCTCCTACACGCTCAAGACCTTCGACGGTAAGCGCTATCTGGAGCGGTTCGAGGACCGCGTGGTCATGGTCGCGCTGACGCTGGCCGCGGGTGACGAGGTGCTCGCGAGCCGATTGGTCGACGAAATCATCGACGGCCGTTTCCAACCCGCCACCCCGACCTTCCTCAACTCGGGTAAGAAGCAGCGCGGCGAACCGGTGTCCTGCTTCCTGCTGCGCATCGAGGACAATATGGAGTCCATCGGGCGCTCCATCAATTCTGCGCTGCAGCTGTCGAAGCGGGGTGGCGGAGTTGCCCTGTTGCTCAGCAATATTCGTGAGCACGGCGCGCCGATCAAGAAGATCGAGAACCAGAGCTCGGGTGTCATCCCGATCATGAAGCTGCTTGAGGATTCGTTCTCCTACGCCAACCAACTCGGTGCGCGGCAGGGTGCGGGCGCGGTGTATCTGCATGCGCACCACCCGGACATCTACCGGTTCCTGGATACCAAGCGGGAGAACGCGGACGAGAAGATCCGCATCAAGACCCTGTCTCTGGGCGTGGTGATCCCGGACATCACCTTCGAACTGGCGAAGAAGAACGAGGATATGTACCTCTTCTCGCCGTACGACGTGGAGCGCATCTACGGCGTGCCGTTCGCCGATATCGATGTCACCGAGAAGTACTACGAGATGGTCGACGATAAGCGCATCCGCAAGTCGAAGATCAAGGCGCGTGAGTTCTTCCAGACCATCGCCGAGCTGCAGTTCGAATCCGGGTACCCGTACATCATGTTCGAGGACACGGTGAACCGGGCCAATCCGATCGCGGGCAAGATCACCCATTCGAATCTGTGCTCGGAGATCCTGCAGGTGTCGACGCCGTCGCTGTTCAACGACGATCTGACCTATGCCAAGGTGGGCAAGGACATTTCGTGCAACCTCGGCTCGTTGAATATCGCCAAGACGATGGATTCACCCGACTTCGCGCGGACCATCGAGGTGGCGATCCGGGCGCTGACCGCGGTATCGGATCAAACACATATCTACTCGGTGCCCTCGATCGAACAGGGCAACAACGAATCCCACGCGATCGGCCTCGGACAGATGAATCTGCACGGGTACCTGGCTCGGGAGCGGGTGCACTACGGATCCGAAGAGGGGATCGACTTCACCAATATCTATTTCTATACCGTGGTGTACCACGCGATTCGGGCCTCGAACCTGATCGCGAAGGAGCGTGGCACCTACTTCGGTGGCTTCCCCGAATCCAAGTACGCCTCCGGTGAGTACTTCGACAAGTACACCGATCAGGCCTGGGAGCCGAAGACCGAAAGGGTCGCGCAACTGTTCGCCGATGCGGGCGTGCACGTTCCGAACCAGGACGATTGGCGTGAGCTGAAGGCCTCGGTCATGGAGCACGGCATCTACAACCAGAACTTGCAGGCCGTCCCGCCGACCGGCTCGATCTCCTACATCAACCACTCCACCAGCTCGATCCACCCGGTGGCGTCGAAGATCGAGATTCGCAAGGAAGGCAAGATCGGCCGTGTCTACTACCCGGCTCCCTACCTCACCAACGACAACCTCGAGTTCTACGAGGACGCCTACGAAATCGGCTACGAGAAGATCATCGACACCTACGCCGCCGCCACCCAACACGTGGACCAGGGCCTGTCGCTGACCCTCTTCTTCAAGGACACCGCCACCACCCGCGACCTCAATCGCGCCCAGATCTACGCTTGGCGCAAGGGCATCAAAACCCTCTACTACATCCGCCTGCGCCAAATGGCTTTGGAGGGAACCGAAGTCGAGGGCTGCGTCTCCTGCATGCTGTAGTTCCTGTCCGAAAAAGGGGCGGTCTCGATTGCGAGACCGCCCCTTCGGCTTTCCGGTCACATCTCTGGCTAGAGTTATCGGACCACCGTGCGTGTGAGTCGACAGGAGGGGCGACGGGCCATGGCCGATGTTGTGCTGGTGATCGATTCGGGTCGTCGACGAGATGTCGAGTGGCTCGACGAACTGGCCGATGAGCTACAGGCCGATCTGCGCGAGATCAAGGGTCTCGTCGTACGACGTGCGACGGCGGCCGCGGGCGATGGTGTGAAATCCGGGGCGCTCGAGCAGGTCGGCCAGCTGGTGGCCTCCGGCGGTGCGATCGGTACCGCGGCATGGGCGATACGGGACATCGTGATCAGATTTCTCGACCGCACCAGGGCCGGTTCGGTCACGGTGAGGAATGGCGATCGGGAGGTCACCATCGCCCGTGCGAGCGACGGGCAGGTCGACAAGATCGTCGATCAGCTGCGCGAGCTGCTCGACGATGACTAGTCCGACCGGCCGCCGATTAGCGTTATTCGTCGCCAACGACACCTACCACTTCGCGGGCCTGCCTCGGCTCTACGCGCCGGTCACCGACGCCGATCAGTTGCGAGAGTTGCTGCGCGACCCGGAGATCGGTGGTTTCCGGCCGACCGAGCTATTGATCAACGAGTCCAAGGCCGAGATCGAACGTAGCATCGAGCGGTTGTTCCGCGGGGCCGAGCCGGAGGATGTCATCCTCTTCTACTTCTCCGGTCACGGCCTGCGAACCCGGCAGAACCTATATCTGGCGACCAGCAATACCGACCCGCAGTTGATCAGCAGTACGGCAGTGTCTTCGACCTTCATCCGGGAATTGATCAGGGAATCGGCCGCGGCGGCGAAGATCATTCTGCTGGACTGCTGCTACAGTGGCGCGTTCCTCGGCCCGGATGTGGTCAAGTCCGCGCCGAATATCGACGATATCGGCCGCGAACTCTCTGCGGGAGACGGTATTTGCGTGCTGACCGCGTCCAGTGCGATCGAGACCGCCGAGGACGGACGGGCGAGCGCGGATCAGTCCGCGCCACTGTCGGTCTTCACCTCGGCGCTGGTGAAGGGCATCGGCACCGGACTGGCGGATAACGGCAGCGGACTCATCGGAGTGCACGATCTGTGGACCTATGTCAGCGCCGATGTGCGCGCCCGCACGAGCAGGCAGACTCCGAATCATTACGGGGTGTTCAAGGACGAGGTGTACATCGCACGGGTCCGGCGGAAGTATTCCAGCATCCTCGAGGCGGGCGACCGAGTTCAACTCGGGGATCTGCTCGGTCGGCTCGAACGCGATCCGGTGGCGGGGCTGCGTGCCGAGAACTGGTGGGGGACAGGCCGACTGAAGGTGCCGGTCGGCCAGGAGCGGCGCGCGGACGGCGCGGAGGGGGAGACGGTCTGGCTCGATCTGGCGGGGGCCGATGGGAACCTGCTGGTCATCGGCCGCGCTGGGGCCGGGAAGAGCACATTGCTGCGCACGCTCGCCGGATCGCTCGCGCTCACACATACCCCGGACGAAGTGCAGATCTATGTGCTGGAGTCCAGTAATCGTTTGGGCTCGATGAGCGCGCTACCGCATTTCGCCGACGTGGCAAGCGATGATGAACCCGAGCAGGTGCTCATGCTGCTGGAGAAGATCACCGCCGAGATCCGCACTCGCAAGAAGCTCTACCGCGACAACAATATCGACTCACCTGCCAGCTTGCGTGCGGCCCGGCCCCTGCTGACCAACGGACCCGTCGCCGACGTATTCCTGCTGATCGATCGGTGGGGTGACTTTCGTGAGCACATTGCCGAACTCGACGCCAGGATCAAACAGGTGGCCAGTGCCGGCCCGGAGTACGGCGTGCATGTGGTCGCGACGGCTCGCGACTGGACCGAAATCCCGGACTGGTTGGCCGATCTGCTGCCCGCGCATATCGAACTCCGGCTGCACCGTCCGGTGGAATCGCGGCTCAATCCCGAGCGCGCCGCGCGTCTGCCCGAGGGGCCGGGCTGGGCGCTGTACGGGCAGCGGCCATTTCGCACAGCCATGCCGGATCTGCGTGAGCTGCAACCGGATTCGGTAGGCATGGTGGAAATGACCGATGGCGCGGGCGAACTGGTGAGCCGGGTTGTCGGAGCTCGGCCCGCAGCCGGCGGTCCGGAGGCGCGGCGTTCGCCGTTCGAGGGTGAGGTCGACTTCGCCGACTTGTTCGGGCTGGATGCGAACGACCGGGTCGATCTCGATGTGGCATGGCGGCCGAGAGTGGGGCGGGAGCGGCTGCGCGTCGCGATCGGTGTGACACCGATAGGCGAAACCGTCGAGCTGGATCTGAAGCAGTCCGCAGAGGGAGGTATGGGGCCACACGGCCTGGTGGTCGGTGCCACGGGATCGGGCAAGTCGACGTTGCTGAAGAACATTGTCGCTGGTCTGGCGCTCAACCACCCGCCGGACGCGCTCAACTTCCTATTGGTCTCCGCCAAGGGCGGCGATGCGTTCGACGGATTCGCCGGGCTGCCACATGTTTCGGCGATTGTCCCGAATCTGGAGGCCGATCTTCCGCTGATCGATCGCCTCGGCGAGACGATCGCGGGTGAGATCGCGCGACGGCAGGAGTTGCTGCGGTCGACGGGGAACTTCGCGAACACCGCCGAATACGAGGCGGCGCGCGCGGTGGGCGTTGAGCTCGATCCCCTGCCGCCGTTGCTCGTCATGGTGGATGAGTTCACCGAACTCATTGCACAGCGACCAGGATTCACGGACGCGTTGGTCATGATCGGACGACTCGGGCGTTCGGTGGGGCTGCATATGATGCTGGCAACGCAGCGACTCGACGGACAGAAGATTGGTGCGCTGGAGGGTCACCTGTCCTATCGGATCGGGTTGCGGACCTTCTCGGCCAATGAATCGCGCGCGGTATTGGGTGTACCGGATGCGTATCACCTGCCCAACACGCCGGGGCACGCGTATCTGAAGTATGACCACTCCGAGCTGGTTCGCATCCGAGCCGCGTACGTATCGCGACCAGAGCGTGCCGAACCAGGAAAAGACACCGGCGCAACGGTCCAGCGGACGCTGCTCGAGGCACTGGTTGCGCAACTCCACGGTGCTGCGCCGCCCGCGCATGCGGTGTGGCTGCCGCCATTGACCTCGCCGACAACCATCGAGAGGCTGTTGCCGCCCCCGGGGCACCAGCGGATGGCGTTCGCGCCGATCGGCGTCATTGATGACCCTTACTTTCAGGGGCAACATGTGCTCACCATGCCCGCGGTTGGCGATCAGGGAAACGTAATGGTGGTCGGCGGCCGCAAGTCCGGGAAGTCCAGGGCATTGGCGACCATGGTGCTGTCGATCGCCGCGACACATACTCCCGAGCAGGTGCAGTTCTACATTCTCGATTTCGGCGGCGGATTGCTCGGGGAACTCGCGGACGTCCCGCATGTCGGTTCGGTCGCGGATAGGTCAGATCCCGATCGGGTGCGCCGCACCATCACCGAATTGACGACGCGGATGCGTGAGCGCGCGGATATGTTCAACTCCGAACACGCCGACCGGACGGATGAACGCCGTAGTGGCAGGGAGTTCGGTGGGATATATCTTGTCATCGACGGTTGGCGGGACCTGACGGGGCAGTTCGAATCGCTGGAGGAGGAGCTGAATACTCTTGCCGTGCAAGGGTTTCGGTTCGGCATCCAGGTGATTATGGCCACCGCCGCCTGGCGTGACATTCGGCCTTCGGTACGCGAGCGGGTCGATATGAAAATCGAGCTGCGGCTCGACGACCCGAATGAGTCCGAACTCGGCAGGAAGGCGGCGGCCCTCGTACCCGTCCTGTCTGGGCGTGGGCTGATCCGCGGGCTACCGGGGCGCGTGACGCGGGCGCCCGCGGCCGTCCTGCACGTCATGATGGCGCTGCCGCGACTGGACTCGAACAACGACCTCGACACCGTGCCTGCCGGAATCCGCGCGGCCGCGCGCCGGATCGCCACGGAATATCCCGGCCGGCGTGCTCCCGAGATCCGGCTGCTGCCCGCGCACATCACCCGCGCCGAGGTACTCGCGACCTCCGAAGCGCGGGCGATCGCGCAGAGTTGGGATCGCGTGATCATCGGCGTACGTGAGTCCGATCTGCGACCGGTGGTTTTGGATTTCCGAAGTCAGCCGCACTTTCTGGTGTTCGCCGACGGCGAATCGGGTAAGACGACGCTACTGCGGAATATTGTCGCCGGGCTGACCGGGCATGCCACGCCGGAGCAAGCGAGAATTGCGCTGCTCGACTTTCGCCGGTCGATGCTCGGAATAGTCGACGACGCCCATCTCGCGGGATACTCGACCAGCCAGCAGACGGCGTCCGCCATGGTCACCCAACTTGCCGAGATCCTTTCTCGCCGCGTCCCGGGGCCGGATGTCACACCGCAGCAATTGCGCGAGCGCAGTTGGTGGAGTGGGCCGGAGGTGTTCATCGTCGTCGATGATTACGACCTGGTTGCCACCAGTTCGGGCAATCCATTGGCGCCGCTGGTCGACTACCTCGCGCAGGCAAAGGATCTCGGATTCCATCTGATCATCGCCCGGCGCACCGGCGGTGCCGGACGCGCCCTCTACGATCCGGTGCTCAGCAGGTTGCGTGATCTCGGGACCGAAGGGTTGGTAATGAGCGGGTCACGGGAGGAAGGCGCGCTGATCGCCGGTGTGCGACCGTCGCCATTGCCGCCGGGCCGAGGTGTGTTTGTGACCCGCGCCCGCGATCCGGAACTGGTGCAGATCTGTGACATTCCGCACGAAGACTGAGTAAAGGCACGCCACATCGTCCAGCGGGTATCACCCCGTCCAAGCCGTACCAGCTCCTCCGGCTGGTAGGTGTTGGATCGACTCATCGAGGGGTGTTATGGGAAGAGGTTCAGCGCACAGGCGATGGTGCCGAGCGTCGCCGTGAGCGAGGTCACCCCGACGTGCATCCCGATCGAAAGCCGGATGTCCTTGTGCTTCCAGGCGAGCCAGGGCCCTGGGCAGAAGAAGATCACTCTGGACACGAACACCCAGGGCGACCAGAAGTGATACAGCGAGAACAGTGCCGTGTCGACCAGTGGTGCCCACCGGCCCAGCTGGGGGAGGCGGGGCAGCAGGAAACCGCGGAAGTAGAGTTCCTCGATGAACGGGAGGGAAATTCCGGTCAGCGGCAGACATATCACCATCGTGGTGAGCACGACCGAGTGCGAGTATCCATCGAAGGGGGCGGTGAAGGTGCCCCCTTTGTCCGTGAACGGGACCCAGGTGAAGAAGTTCTGGAAGAAGAATTTGTTCACCGGCACGGTTGCGAATGACAGCACCCCCATCCACACGATGAGCGGGATGACCATCGCGACAAGCTTTCCGCGCGGGACCGGTTTGTCGGTGTAGTGCAGCACGCCGCGCAGCGAGAACCGGCCGTTGCAGTTGCGGCCCAGCCACAGCAGAGCCAACAGGACCGGTATCAAAATCAGGCACAGGGCGATCGCCCAACCCATGAGCGGCGGATAACCGATGGCCTTGACGAGTGGTTCGGCGATGAGCAGGTAGACGGCGACGATCAGGGCGCCGGGGACGAGGTGTAGCGCGATGGACAGTGGCAGGGAGTGTCGGTCGGCGAGCAGCCGTCCGGCGACTCCGGTCGGTCGAGGATTTTCCGTGGTGGCAGTAGGAGTCTGTGCTTTGTCCATGCCGTAGACCATCACAGGTTCCGCGAATACAGCGCTGACACGGCACTGACATGGAGCTGACACGTCGGACCGGAGTCCCCACGCGGCGGGGGCGTTTGTCGGGTTGTGGCTTGTCTTCCGCGTGTGGGACGGGTTTCCGCTGTGGTCTCCGAGCGGCGGACGCCGTGCGGCGACCGCCGCTGCAGCGGATGGGGTCAGCGCAGCGCTGGGGCTATTTCGCGTTCGAACAGGTCGATTCCGCTGGTGTCGTAGGCGGATTCGGGGAAGTTGAAGATGGCGTAGGCGAGGCCGAGGTCGCCGACGGCGGACAGTCGCTCGGTGATCTGTTCCGGGGTACCGACGGCGGCGGAGGTGCGGAGCATGCCGTCGACGAAGGATTTGGCCCGGTCGTCGCCGATTACCGTGGCCAAGCGGGCCTGTAGGGCCGAAAGGCGTTGTTCGACTTCGGCTTCGGTGGACCCGATGACGGCGTTGAAGTTGGCGGAGCGCACGATGGCGTCGAAATCGGTGCCGACATCGGCGCAGTGCGCGCGCAGGATTTCGGACTTGTGGGTGAATTCCTCGGGTGCGCCGCTGAAGTTGGTGTACTGGGCGTACTTTGCCGCGATGCGCAGTGTCTTCTTCTCGCCGCCGCCCGCGACCCAGATCGGAATACCGCCCTCCTGCAATGGAAGTGGCCGCACGATCGCACCGTCGACCTGGTAGTACCTACCGTCCAGTGTGGCCTCGCCTATGGTCCAGGCCTGGCGGAAGATCTGCACGCCCTCATCGAGGCGCCCGAGCCGCTCGCCCGGCGGCGGGAATCCGTAACCGTATGCGCGCCACTCGTGTTCGTACCAGCCGCCGCCGATGCCCATTTCGACCCGGCCGCCGGAAATCAGATCCGTGGTCGCGGCGACCTTGGCCAGATATGCCGGATTGCGGTAGCTGATCGCGGTACACATCTGTCCCAACCGAATTCGCGATGTGGTGGCCGCGAACGCCGACATCAGCGTCCACGCCTCATGTGTCGCCTCCTCGGTCGGCACCGGCACCGTGTGGAAGTGGTCGTATACCCATAGCGACTCCCAGGTGTCCGCGGCGTCCGCCCGCTGGGCGAGATCGCGCATCACCCCCCACTGCGCCGCCGGGTCGATATCGACCAAATCCAGCCGCCACCCCTGTGGAATGAAGATGCCGAAGCGCACAGATCTCTCCTTCATAGTTTTCACCGAACTTAGGGGATGGCAGCCGGCGGAGCCGGCGGGTGGGTAAATTCAGCTGCAACGATCCTCGCTGGCCTCCTGTGCTCGGCACAGAGTTCGGCTCGGCCTGCGTCGAATCACGCTGCTGACGCGAAAATCGCTGGCGGGGCGGGTGCGGTCCGGTTCATGCAGGCGCTGGCATCACCCCGAGTGCCGACGCGTTCGAGGTTCTGGCCCGGTTGGTGCGGCGATTCGTCGGCCGGGCCTGGGTCATCCCACCTGGCCCGATGTCGAGATCGCCGTCGGGGCTACTTCGACATCATGACACCGGATGTGGGTCGGCTCATAGCCGAGCGAGATACCGTCGATCTTTACGCGGTTCGAGTGTGAACACCCGCGTCAACGCATGTATCCTTCAACCGGAAGCTGTGCGGTCCGCCCGATCCGGGCGGCGCATTCGAGAATCCGCAGTGGTGACGGCCTTGCGGCGGCGTTGAGGAGGTGGGGTTGCGATGCGCAGCGAACCTCCCAGTCGAAGGCCGCGCGGCGCCGCCCCTTCGTAAAACCGTCCTGAAGTAGTCGGTCCCGGGGTTGGTGCCCGCGGTGTGACTTCGTTTTCGATTCACTCGCCTTACTCGCCATGTGCTGAGGACCTCCCATGTCACAGACCGATCTCGTCGAAGCACGTCCGACGCTGTCCGCATCCCTGCAGGACATCGTGGACACCCATCGTGTCGATGCCGCACTCGACTGGCTCGACAACCAGCAGCCGCACGTCATCGCGGACGAACTCGCGCGCATGGACGCCGTCCAAGCGGGCCTCGCCTTCCGTCTGCTCGACAAGGATCTCGCGCTCGCCGTTTTCGAAGAGCTCGAACCCGTTGACCAGCAACAGATTCTGGAGGGTCTGCGCGATCAGAGCTTCCGTGATCTGGTCGAGGCCATGGATCCCGACGACCGCGCCCGGATGCTGCGCGAGGCGCCGGCCAAGGTCGCCAAGAAGGTGCTGGCCGGGCTGAGCGCGCGCGAACGCCGGATGACCGCGTCATTGCTCGGTTACCCGGAGGGATCGGTCGGGCTGTACATGACGCCGGAAGTCGTTGCGCTGCCGCGCAATCTGAGCGTGCCGGACGCACTGCAGACGGTACGGATCAAGGGCATCAATGCCGAAACGGTGTACACACTGCCCGTCGTCGACGCCGGTCGCCGACTGACCGGCATTGTCGAATTGCGTGAGCTGGTACTCAGCCGGCCCGACACCATGGTGTCGGATCTGGTTGTCACCGAACCGACATTCGTGCGCGCGACCGACTCCGCCGAACAGGCGGCGCGGCTGATGCGCGAAACCAATGTCATCAACCTGCCGGTCGTCGACAGTGAGGACCGACTGGTCGGCCTGCTCACCATCGATGACGCCGTCGAGGTCATCGAGGCCGCCGACAGTGAGGACGTCGCCAAGCAGGCGGGTTCGGCACCGTGGGAGGGCCACTACATGGCGGCCAAGGTGTTCCAGCTGGCCCGCTACCGCGCGCTGTGGTTGCTGCTGTTGCTGTTCGCCGCCACTCTGACGGTCAGCGTCACCGACTTCTTCGAAGGCACCCTGCAGCAGGCGGCGCACCTGGCGTTGTTCATTCCGCTGCTCATCGGCGCGGGCGGGAATGCGGGTGCCCAGGCGGCGACCGCATGTGTGCGCGCACTCGCCGTCGGTGAGGTGCGCGTCTCCGACCTGTTCAAGGTGATCTGGCGCGAATGCCGCGTCGGCCTGGTCCTCGGCACCATGCTGGCCACCGCGGGCATAGCCATCGGTGCGCTCTTCGTCGACCCCGGCACGGCCCTGGTCGTCGGCATCACCCTGGTCATCATCTGTGGCTGGGCCGCAACCATCGGCGGCACCATGCCATTGCTCGCCAAGCGATTCCGCATCGATCCGGCCGTGGTCTCCGCCCCCATGGTCACCACGCTGGTCGACGCCACCGGCCTCATCATCTACTTCACCACAGCCAAACTGGTCCTCGGCATCTGAGGCGAATTGCGTTGCGGCAACTAGATTCCCGCCTTCGAGCAAACCTCTGGCACATGTCAGAGCCTACCGCTATCATCGAACAGAATTTCGATTCCGGGATGAAGGGGAGGGCTCAACCCAATGATCAACAGCGGAAAGACAATTGAAGAACGGATACGTGAGCTGGAACAATGGCGGGAGTACCGGCTTCCGCTCGACGGTTGGATCGTACGAGACCTGTACAAGTACGTGTTCGCGATCAAATCCGAAATCAACACTCTGGAGATCCGTCTCGCGGATGCGGTAGGTCCGATCTCTGTGCAGTCGGAGCTCGACCGCATCAAAGTCGATGTTGCGCAGATCTTGGACATCCTGCAGAAGCACGACACCGTCGATGTCGGAGCCGATCAGCCTGGGGGCTCAGCCCGATGAGTAAGGCGGAGGGATCTGTGGAGCGCCGACTGGAAGCGCTCGAACGGTGGCGGATTCACCAGCTCACCTGGGATACTGCGACAGTGACCGGTATCAATGATCGGCTGGATACTCTCGATGCGAGCGTTGCGGAAATCCGCACCAGTATTGGAGATCTCGAGGGTCGGTCGGTTGCGTCGCGGTTGATCTCGATGAGTATCGACATCGGCAACATGGTGTCGCGGCAGGATGCGATGGCGTCGGGGTTGGATGCGATGGTGTCGCGGCAGGATGTGATGGCGTCGGGGTTGGATGCGATGGTGTCGCGGCAGGATGTGATGGATGGACGGCTGACGTCGATCGAGGCTGATGTCGGGTGTCTGAAGTCCGATGTCGCGCAGATTCTGCAGATTTTGCGGGAGCCCAAGGGCGACAAGTAGTTCGAGATATGAGAAATCCGGCTCAGCCTGAGGGGTGAGCCGGATTTCTTTGATGCGTCGGGCGTCAGAACTCCCAGTCTTCGTCTTCGGTGTTGACGGCCTTGCCGATGACGTAGCTGGAGCCGGAGCCGGAGAAGAAGTCGTGGTTCTCGTCGGCATTGGGGGACAGTGCCGAGAGGATGGCCGGATTGACTTCGGTTTCGTCCTTGGGGAACAGGCCCTCGTAGCCGAGGTTCATCAGCGCCTTGTTGGCGTTGTAGCGCAGGAACTTCTTGACGTCCTCGGTGAGACCGACCTCGTCGTAGAGATCCTGGGTGTATTCGACCTCGTTGTCGTAGAGCTCGAACAGCAGCTCGAAGGTGTAGTTCTTGAGGTCGTCGCGTTCGGCCTGGCCGAGCAGTTCCAGGCCCTTCTGGTACTTGTAGCCGATGTAGTAGCCGTGCACCGCCTCGTCACGAATGATCAGGCGGATCAGATCGGCGGTGTTGGTGAGCTTGGCCCGCGAGGACCAGTACATCGGCAGATAGAAGCCGGAGTAGAACAGGAAGCTCTCCAGCAGGGTGGAGGCCACCTTGCGCTTGAGCGGGTCGTCGCCGCGGTAGTACTCCAGTACGATCTCGGCCTTGCGCTGCAGGTTTCGGTTCTCCTCCGACCAGCGGAACGCGTCATCGATCTCGCGGGTCGAGCACAGCGTGGAGAAGATCGAGCTGTAGCTCTTGGCGTGTACCGACTCCATGAACGCGATATTGGTGAGCACCGCCTCCTCGTGCGGCGTCGCGGCGTCCGGGATCAGGCTCACCGCGCCGACCGTGCCCTGGATCGTGTCCAGCAGCGTCAGGCCGGTGAAGACCCGCATGGTCAATTGCTTCTCGTCGGCGGTGAGGGTGTTCCACGACGGGATGTCGTTGGATACCGGCACCTTCTCGGGCAGCCAGAAGTTGCCGGTCAGGCGATCCCAGACCTCGGCATCCTTCTCGTCGGGCACCCGATTCCAGTTGATGGCCGACACCCGATCGATCAGTTTCATCCTGCCTCCACACCCTTCCCGAGCACGCTGCCGTCGCGGAATTGCTACACCCTGAACACTACTCCTTGGGGGTGACAAGTCCTTGCAGCACAACAGCTTGTGTCGCAGCGGGGTCTTTCCTGATGGCGCAGATGCGCCGGCGACCACCGCGTGCGGCCCCCATTGTGCGCCACGCGCCGCGAAATCCGTGCATCGATGTCGGCGCTGTCGGCGCGGTCGCCTGTGGTTTGCCGGCCGGCCGGTCGCAGGCTCGGTGCGCCACGGACACCTGGTTCTGGTGTCGGCGCCGGGATTGCTGCAATTGCCCGGTGGCAACCGACGGTGCGCCGGGCCTGGTCGGCCGCACCGAAGTGGGCGCAGCATCACATTTTCACTCGCGGATGTCGGAGCCCGGCAGTAGCATCGGTCCGACCGTGTGGCAGCGACCGAGGGGGCCCGATGTCCGCACCGACCGATCCTGATATGTCCGATCTGCTCGGCCGGCTCTCGCGGGTGCCGAGCGGTCGCCGCAGCAAATGGGTGGTGCTCGGCGTCTGGATCATCGCCCTGCTGGCGCTGGGCACCTTCGCCGGAAAGCTCACCGGCGCGCAGAAGAACGACAATGTCACCTGGTTGCCGGACAGCGCCGAATCCACCCAGGCATTCAAGCTGGCCGAGAAGTTCGGCAATAGCGATCAGGTTCCGGTGGTGCTGGTATATGAGCGCCGCGACGGGATCACCGAGGCCGATCGACTCACGGTCGGCGCCGATGCCGGTCGGTTCCGGCAGGTCGAGCATGTGGTTTCCGATAAGGTGCTCGGCCCGATCCAGTCCGGCGACGGTCAGGCGCTCGAGATTCTGGTGCCGATCTCGATGGGATCCGAGGGCTGGAACCGCCTGACGAATGTGGTCGACGCGATCAATGACGCGGCCGGGGAGCGACCCGACGGATTGTCCTTCTATGCCACCGGACCGGCCGGGTACGCGGCCGAATTCGGCGAGGTTTTCCAGCGGATCGACGGTCTGCTGCTCTATTCGGCCGCCGCGGTCGTCATCGTCATTCTGCTGATCACCTACGGTCCGATGCTGTGGGTGTTTCCACTGCTCACCGTCGGTTTCGCACTGGCGATATCGCAGGCCGCGGTATTCGGCGCCACCAAAGTGGGGCTGACCGTCAACGCGCAGAGCCAGGCCATACTCACCGTCCTGGTCTTCGGCGCGGGCACCGACTATGCGCTGCTGCTGGTTGCGCGCTATCGAGAGGAACTGCGCCGTCATCCCGATAGACACGAGGCGATGGCGGTCGCGCTGCACCGCGCCGGACCGGCGGTGGTGGCCAGCGGTTCCACCGTGATCGTCTCGATGTTGGCGCTGCTGGTGGCGGAGATGAACTCCACCAAGGGCATCGGGCCGGTCTGCGCCATCGGCATCACGGTGGCACTGCTGGCCATGTTGACGCTGCTGCCCGCGCTGCTGGTGATCGTCGGCCGGTGGATCTTCTGGCCGCGGCATCCGAACTTCGGTACCGTCAACGAGACCGAATCCGGCATCTGGGCGCGCGTCGGATTCGCGATCGGCCGGCGGCCGCGCACCGTCTGGATCGGTACCACACTGGCGCTCGGCGCACTAGCGCTCGGTGCCATCGGGTTGGAGGCCGAGGGCATCGCGAATAAGGACGCCTTCGTCGGCTCATCGGCCGCGGTCACCGGAACCGAGGTGCTGGAACGGCATTTCGAGGCGGGCACGGGTCAGCCGGTAATGGTGGTCGCCGCGTCCGCACGTGTCGAAGCGGTCGCGACCGCCTTGGCATCGACGCCCGGAATTACGGCGCCGTCGCGGCCTATCGTCAAGGACGATCTGGCCTATGTGGAGGGCACGCTCACGGATCCGCCGGACAGTCGGGCGGCCGAGGCCACCATCGATCGGGTGCGCGCGGCAGTGCGCGCGGTGGATCCATCGGCCAGGGTCGGCGGGCAGACGGCCGTCGTGCTGGACATCAAACGCGCTGTGGCACATGATAATCGGGTCATCGTGCCGGTGGTGCTCGCCATCGTGATGGTGATCCTGATGGTGCTGCTGCGCGCGGTGGCCGCCCCGATTCTGCTCACGGCGACCGTGGTGCTGTCTTATCTCGCGGCGCTCGGACTGAGCCGCTGGATTTTCGATCTGGCCGGTTTCCAGGGCGCCGATGCCGGACTGCCGCTGCTGACCTTCGTTTTCCTGGTCGCACTCGGCATCGACTACAACATCTTCCTGATGTCACGGGTACACGAGGAGGCAATCAAACATCGCACCAAGGCGGGCGCGCTCATCGGTTTGGCCGCGACGGGCGGCGTGATCACCTCGGCCGGACTTGTCCTGGCAGGCACATTCGCGGTCTTCGCGACCATGCCGGTGGTGACCTTCGCCGAAATGGGCATTGTCATCGCCGTCGGCGTACTGCTCGACACCGTGATCGTGCGTTCGATCCTGGTCACCGCCCTGACGTTGGATATCGGCGACCGGATCTGGTGGCCGAGCGCGCTGGCCCGGCCGCAGCCGGCGGCGGATCGCGAACCGGAGGTCAGTCTCAGTAAATGACCCGCCGTCGCGCTGCCGCATTTCGGGCGCGTCGACGGGTTACGTTGTGGCCGTCGATTATCACGCGTTTCGGAAGGAGTGTGTGTTATGACCAGTCCCGGCCCGACCACGACCCGACCCGCGCTCAATGACATGACGATCTTCGCGGGCGTCCTGATTCTGATCACCGGTGTGCTGCATCTGCTCGCCGCTATTGCGGCCATCGCCAAGCGCGAACTCTTCGTCTTGACCGAGGATCAGGTCTTCCAGGTGAACGTCTCGGCCTGGGGCTGGGTCCACCTGGTAATCGCGGTGTTGATCATTATCGCCGGCATCGGCATCGTCACCGGACAGACCTGGGGTTATCTGGCGGGTATCGTGATGGCCTCGATCAGCCTCCTGGACAACTTCCTGTTCGCGCCGATGTACCCGTTCTGGTCGCTGGTGATGATCGCGCTCGACGTGCTCATCATCTGGGCGCTGGCGCGGCAGATCGGCGCCGAAAGCGGAGCCGCGTAATAGGTTTCGCATTATCGGCCCCCGGCCCGTCGGCTTCGGATCGGGGGCCGAATTGTCTGCCTACCTGGTGCGCGGCGGCGGTCCGCCCTGCCCACCAGGTCCGCCCTGCCCGCCGGGGCCACCACCTTGTCCGCCGGGACCGCCCGTGCCGCCCTGTCCCGGCGGTGTGCCGCCATTGCCGGACTGGGTGTTCTGGGATTTCTCGGCGACACCGATGGTGATCGAGACGGTCATGCCCGAACTCGGAGTGCCGGTGACCGTGGCCATCTCCGCATCCCAGCCGTCGCCGAAGACGTTGTCCGAGGCGAGTGAAATCTGGGAAAGGTTGCTGATGCTCTGTGCGTATCCGGAGTCGGCGGCGAATACGGTACTGCAGACGTCCTGCGGCAATGCGATCTGTGAGGTGAGACGGGCGTTTTCGCCCGCGACGGCGGTGCTGAGCGAGTCGTAGACCTCGAAATGGATATGTGGCCAGCGACCGGAGTAGCAGGCGGGGAAGATCGAGGTGAAGCTCACCTCGCCGTTGGCATCGGCGACCTGGACGCCACGCAGATAGTTCTGATCGGTAATGCTCTTGCCGTAGAGCGAGTATTCGCCGGAGCGGTCGCAATGCCAGACATAGACGGCCAAGCCCGCGCCCGCGGCGCCGCTCTTGGCCAAATCCTGCAGCTTCAATCGTAGTGTCATCGGAACGCCCTGTGCGACACCAGAATACGCGCCGAAGCTGGTCGTGATGTCGGAGCGGACCACGCCGGATTGGATCAGCACATTGGGGCCGTTGGAGCCGTCGCCCGGGTACGGGCCCGCGGTCTCCTGCGGTGCGGCGGTGACCGCGCCGGTGTTGGTGGTTGTGGTGCTGGCGGTGGTGGTGGAAGAAGTACCGCTGGTGGTCGTCGCCGACGCGCAGCCCGCCGCCACCGTCGCCGCCCCCGCGGCGCCGAAGAAGACCAGGGCGCGCCGACGCGACATCACCTTCATATCGTGGGCGAGCCCGAGATCGTGCTCGTGTACGTGGCCGTCGCCGCGGTGCGCGGGCTGTGTGCTCACTGCGTAGTCCTTCCGTCGTCGCGATCAACTCTCGACCGTGACGTTATGGACGCAGGCTAGGTGGTTTGTTGGCCTCGGCTGGGAACGAGCTGTGAGGGCTGCTGACCACTACCAGCCCGGTCTGGCGAGCAGCGTTTCGGCACGCTGCTCGATCAGCGAGATCTGATCGCCCCGCCCCTCGAACAATACGGTCCGGTTGGACAATTGCTGGCCATGTTTGCGATAGCGCAGCGTGATCGTGTCGACGACCACGCCCGATGCGATCGCCGATGCGGAGATCAGCAATCCCGTATCCTCCATGCCGCGCATGGCGGCCCAGCCACCGGTGATGAGCAACAGTTCGCGGCGCCACATCACCCCGGCGGGATGAACGGGCAGCCGGTGCTCGGCCGACCATGCCCGCACCAGAGCGCCGCGGGGGAGTAGTCCGGGTTCGAACGGCAGCGGAAACTCCACCAGCTCACCGGAGCTCAGCAGATCCTGGGCCGGGCCGACGGCGAATCCCGCGGTGGGGTGGGCCTGCAGCGCGGCCGCGAGCGTGGCCAGCGCGGTGGGCGCCAATTCGTCGTCGGCGTCGAGATTCTGGATCAGGGGTGCGGTGGCCCGGCCGAGAGCCACATTGCGGGTAATGGCCGGACCTTCGTGGGAACCGTTGACCGCGAGGTTGATTCGTGGATCGTCCGCGGCGCCGCATTCGGCGAGGGCGGTGCACACCGAGGTAGGTGACTCGTCGTCGACCTGGATCAGCCAGTGCCAGTCCTGGTGGGTCTGCGCGCACAACGACCGCCAAGCTGCGGGTAGGTAGCCTGCGTAGTCGCTGTGTACCGCCGTCACTACCTCGACCCGCATGGACCGTAGTGTGCCACCGTGGCGCGGGCACTGCGCTGATGGGAATAGGTGATTCAGATCATGTGCCCAGCTCCGGTGATGGCGCGGCCGCGAGATGGTCATCGAGTACCGGCGCGATGATCGAGAGCGCGTGCGGTGAGGTCAGGTCGTTGTGGCCGAGGTCGATATCGTGGTTGACGACCCGGCCGGATGCGTAGGGCCGCCAACCGTCCGGCCCGACGATCTCGGAGCTGTCTACGGTTGCGCTGAAATACAGCAGGTCGCCGTGGTAGACCGGGCGGTGGTAGCCGGTGCGGGTGCGCGCGGCCGCGTTGTAGGAGGCCGCCATTCGCTCGATGATCTCGGCGTCGATCAGTTTCATACCGAGCCGGGTCTCGATGATCTCGGCGGCCTCCTGGGCGCTCGCCTCGGCGGGCACGTCGTCGATGCCGAAGATCGCGCCGAAGGTATTGACGAATGCGCCCGCGGAAAGCTGTTCGATGGTGTCGCTGTCGATATCGGCATGGTCGGTGTCCAACAGCGCTACGACGCCGACGGATTCGCCCGCGGCCTGCAGTTTCGCCGCCATGGCGTGTGCGATGAGGCCACCGAAGGACCAACCGAGCAGATGATACGGCCCGTTCGGCTGGACGGCGCGGATTTCGCGGATATACCGATCGGCGGACTCCTCGATGGATTCCGCGGCCGGTTCGCGGCCGCTCAGTTCCGGCGCCTGGAGACCGTAGATCGGGCGGCCTGGCCGGAGTCGTTCCGCGAATCCCAGGTAGCTCCACGACATTCCGGACGAGGAGTGGATGCAGAACAGGGCGGGTTCGGTGCCGCCGAGTCGGATCGGCAGCACTACATCGAGACCTAGTCCGCCTGGTGCGGTGGCGGTTTCGCGTGCCACCGCCTGTGCCGCCAGGGCGGCAGTTTCGTCCGCGGCGGCTTGCTGCGCCGCCGGGGTCTGCGCGAAATCGGCGGCCGCGGTGAGCACATCGGACCACACGGTCGCCAGTTCGGCGACCTCGGCACGGTCCAGGAGTGTTTCGGGGAAGCGGAGATTCGCGTGCAACCGATCGTCGATGACGATCGCGGTCACATCGATCGCGGAGGTGACCGGGACATCGGGGTGCTCGTCGGCGCGCAGCGCACCGAATTCGTCGGTGGGCGACCAGCCGAGCCCTTCGAGTCCGGCCGGAATGTCGCCGGCGGAGCGCCGACCCAGGTATTCGAAGCCGATCCCGCCCCACAGTTGGGACGGAAGTTGTACTGCCACAGCATCGTTGAGATAGCGCAGCGCACCGAATCCGATGCCATCGTCCGGCACGGCGAGCAGCTGATGTTTGATCGCGCGCATTGCCGCACCCATGGCGGGGCCGCCCGCGCAGGCGTCATCGATATCGATCTCGGTCAGATCCAGCCGCACCGGATAGGTAGGGGTGATCCAGCCCAGAGTCCGACTCAGGTCAGCGCCCGGAATCGCGCGCCGCGGTCTGCCATCGGCTCTCAGGCGCAGCAGTGCCGTCGGTTCGTCGACGTGGTGGCGTGCGCGCCAGCGATTCAGCGCCAGGGTCAGCGTGGTGAGCAAGGTATCGGTGCCGGTGCCGCGCAGTAGCCGAGGCAGGGTGGTGAGCAGCGCGTCGGTTACGTCCTCGGAGACCTCGAGTTCGACCGTGCGCAGTGTGTGCGCCCGATCGATCGCCGGATCGAGTTCGCGGGAGCCGACCAACGGATCCGGACCGCGGAGCACGTGCTGCCAATGGTCGAGTTCGCCGCTACGGCGGACGGTATGCGCGTCCTCGACGAGGGCGTACGACCATCGGCGCATCGACGTACCGGTCTCGGCCAGCACCGGTGTGTTCCCGACCGACACTTGTGCCCACGCGGCGATCAAGTCCGGCATCAGAATGCGCCACGACGGGGTGTCGATGGCGATCCGGTGCGCCACGATGAGCAGTCGACCCGATTTCGTCCTGGCTCCGGCGTCGCCGACCGGATCGAGCCAGACACATTGCAACACAATGCCATTCGCCGGAGACAGACGGTCCGCCGCGGCATCCAATTCGGCAAGGGCGTATTCGCGCAGATCGAGCGAGTCGGCGGCGGCATCGAATTCGATGCGGTGCACCAACGCGTCGACATCGACCGATCCGGGCTCGTCGATCCGTACCTGCCAGCCGTCCTCGGCCTGCCACAGCCGCGAGCGCAGCATGTCGTGCCGGTCGACCACGGCGGCGAGGGTGGCGACCAGTTGGCCGCGTTCGATGCCGACCGGAAGCTCCAACACCGCTGCCTGCGCGCAGCGATCGAAGTTACCGCCGCGCTCGATCAGGGCGCGCATATTCGGGGTGAGCGGCAGTTCGCCGATACCGCCGCCGGGCAGTTCGTCGAGCGGGACGATCGCGCCCGCGGCGTCGACGGCGGCGGCCAGTGCGGCCACGGTGCGATGTTCGAAAAGCTGCAGCGGTGTGCACTGGATGCCGCGCAGCTTCGCACGGGACACCAGCTGGATCGCGAGAATGCTGTCGCCGCCGAGCGCGAAGAACGAATCATCGACGCCCACCTTGTCGCGATCGAGCAGTTCGGCGTAGATCTGTGCCAGGATCTGCTCGGTCGCGGTCGAGGGGGCGCGGTATTCGGTCTCCTCGACCACGAATTCGGGTTTCGGCAGGGCCCTTCGATCGAGTTTGCCGACGGCGTTGAGCGGGATGGCTTCCAGGACGACGAAGGCGGCGGGCACCATATACGCGGGCAGGGCATCGGCGGCGACCGCACGCACATGCGCGATATCGAGTTCGACACCGGACTTGCGAACGAGATAGGCCGCCAGCGCGGTCGATCCGGTGGGGCCGGGAACGCCGAGCGTCACGGCGAAGTCGACCCCGTCCGCGCGGCCGAGCACCGCATCGATCTCACCCAGTTCGATGCGCTGACCGCGCACCTTGACCTGGAAGTCGGTGCGGCCGATGTACTCCAGCTCCAGGGCCTGCCCTACGGTGCGGGTCCAGCGCACCAAATCGCCGGTGCGGTACATGAGTTCGCCGGGGCCGCCGAAGGGGTCGGCGATGAATCGCGCCGCGGTCAGGCTCGGCCGGGCGTGATAGCAGCGGGCCAGTGCGGGTCCGGCGAGGTACAACTCGCCCGCGACGCCGATGGGCACCGGGCGCAGCCGATCGTCGAGGACCAATACGGCGGCACCGCGAATGGGCGCACCGATGGTGACCGGTGTGTCCGCGGCCAATGGTGTCGAACCCGTTGCCCAGATGGTGAATTCGGTCGGACCGTACAGGTTCACCATGGTCCGATCGGTGCACCAGCGCTCGACGAGTTCGGCACCGACCGCCTCGCCCGCCACCGCGAGCACCCGCACACTCGAAACCTCGGCAGGATCGATCGTGGCCAAGACAGACGGAGTGATCACCATATGCGTGACCTGCTCGGCGGCGATCAGTTCGGCGAGTGCGCTGCCGCCGAAGACCTCCGGCGGTGCGACCACCGACGCGCCACCGGACCCGAATGCCATCAGCGCCTCGAACACCGATGCGTCGAAACTCGGTGAGGCCACCTGCAATATCCGGGAGTTCGCATCGACGCCGAGCGATTCGCGTTGTGCGGCGATGAGATCGGCGATCCCGCGATGTGAGACCGATACGCCCTTCGGTGTTCCGGTCGACCCCGAGGTATAGATCATCCAAGCCGGATTGTCGGGACGGATCGAATTCGGCACCAGGGCAGCAGCGCTCGCCACCTGCTGGCGTGCGCTGAATGCGATGTCGTCGAGGACGAGCCATTCGGTGCTGTCGGGCAGCAGTGGCCGATAGGCGGTGAGAGTGAGCCCGACCCGCGCGCCGGAATCGGTGAGCATGTGATCGATGCGGTCTACCGGATGCTTCGGATCGACCGGCAGGAAGGCCGCGCCGACCTTCGCCGCGGCCCACATGCCGGTGAGCAGTTCGGCCGAGCGCGGGAGACCGAGCGCCACTACGGTTTCCGGTCCGATGTCCGCGTCGAGGAGGAGCCGGGCCAGCTGATTCGACTGGGCATCGAGCTCCTGGTAGGTCGTCGTTCGACCGTCGGCGACGACTGCGGGGCGCTGCGGATACGACGTGGCGGATGCGGCGAGTGCCTCGACCAGTGTCGTCGTCCCCGCGGTCCGCGGGCCACGCACCGGAACCAGCTGTGCGCGTTCGGATTCGTCGAGGATATCGATATCGGCGAGGCACACATCGATATCCGAGACGACCGCGGCGAGAACGCGACGCCACCGCGCGGCGAAGGCCGCCATCGTGCTCGCGTCGAAAAGATCTGTCGCATAGGTCAGTACGCCGTCGACACCGTCCGGGCCATCGGCGCCGAAGCGCTCGCGCAAATCGAGCGTGAGGTCGAACTGTGAAGCAGCGCGGTCGAAATCCTCTACCTCGAACCGCAATCCGGGCAGTTCCAGGACCGGTTCGACGAAGTTCTGCAGTGACAGCGACACCTGGAATATCGGGTGGTGTGCGGTCGATCGGGTGGGGTTGAGTACCTGGACGAGTCGCTCGAAGGGCACATCGGTATTGCCGAACGCATCCAGATCCGCCGCGCGCACGGTGGCGAGGAACTGGCGGAACCCGGTCCCCGGATCGACCGGGGTGCGCAACGCGAGCGTATTGACGAACATGCCGACGAGTTCGTCCAGTGCCTCTTCACCGCGACCGGCGACCGGCGTTCCGATCACCACGTCGTCGGTGCCGCCGAGGCGGGCGAGCAGTACCGCGAGCGCGGCGTGTACGACCATGAAAACGCTGACATTGTTCGCGGCCGCGAATTCGATAATGGCGCGGTGCAATGGTGCGTCGACGGTGAAATCGAGGTCGGCGCTGAGCATCGATTGCACGGCGGGGCGCGGGCGGTCCGCGGGCAGCTCCAGCAGATCCGGCGCACCGGCGAGGGAGTCGGTCCAGTACCTGATCTGTCGTGCCGCCAGCGATTCCGGATCCGACTCGCTGCCGAGCAGTTCCCGATGCCAGAGGGCGAAGTCGGCGTACTGCACCGTGAGCGGCATTCTGGCGGTCTCGTCCCCGCTGACCCGCTCGGAGTAGGCGGCGACCAGGTCGGCCGCCAGCGGCGCCATCGATGCGCCATCGGCGCTGATGTGGTGTACGACGAGCACGACGATATGTACGTCACCGGTGGAATCCGAGACCGAGATATCCGTGGCGGTATAGCTCGAGGACACCGGAGCCAGGCCGGAGGAGGGACCCGACGACACCGCTGAGACGCCAACGGACGGGCTCGAGCGGACCGGTACGATGCCGGAGGAGTGCTCCGCCGCCCCCAGCACGTCGTTGACGGAGTAACTCGGATCCACGATCCGGAACAGCCCGACCCGCACCGGCGGCTCGGTGGCGAGATCGAATCCGGTACCAGCCAGCTCGTTGATCCGAGCGCGCAGCGGTGCGCCGTCTTCGGTATCGAGCACCGGCATGGTGGGCGCGGCCACCGCCACGCCGACGACCACTTGACGTGGTCCCTCGGCATCGACGGGATACAGCGTGCGTAAACTCTCGTGCCTGCCGATCACATCGGCCATCGCCCGGCGCATCGCGTCGATATCCAGGTGGCCGGTGAGCCGCAGCGCGACCGCGATGTTGTACGCCGATGAGGTCGGATCCAGCCGATTGAGCACCCACATGCGTTGCTGGGCCGGGGACAAGGGAATTCGGTCCGGCCTGATCCGTGGTGCGAGGGCGAACCGGCCCGGTTTGCCGTCGGTGGCCGGGATCACCCGTGCCGACAGTTGAGCGACGGTGGGTGCGTCGAACAGATCGCGCAGCGCGATGGTCGAGCCGAGGGTCGAATTGATCCGTGCGACAACCTTGGTGGCGCTGAGCGAGTTGCCGCCGAGTTCGAAGAACGACTGGTCGACGCTCACCCGTTCACTGCCGAGTACCTCGCCGAAAACCTCGGCAACGGACTGTTCGACGGATGTGCGCGGGGCGAGATACGGCCGTTGCGCGACCGAGAAGTCAGGCACGGGAAGGGCTTTGCGATCCAGCTTGCCGACCGGGGTCAGCGGGATCTCGTCGAGTACGACGAGATGGCTGGGCACCATATAGCCGGGCAGTTCGGTCGCCACCTGGTCACGCAGCCGCTCGGGGTCCAATTCGGTATCCTCAGTGGGCAGCACATAGGAGACCAGTACGGTCGCGCCGGCCGGTCCCGGCTGGCCGATGGTCACCGCGTATTCGACCTGTTCATCACGGGAGAGCACGGCATCGATCTCGCCGAGTTCGATGCGCAACCCGCGGATCTTGACCTGGAAATCGCTGCGGCCCAAGTACTCCAGTTCGAGCGCGTCGTCGGCGCCGACGACCCACCGGACCATATCGCCGGTGCGATACATCCTTTCTCCGGCCGCGCCATACGGATTCGCGATGAAGCGCGCCGCGGTCATCTCGAACCGATTGAAGTAACCACGCGCCAGCGCCGGACCGGCCAGGTACAGCTCACCCGCGATGCCCACCGGTACCGGGCGCAGCCAGGTATCGAGCACCAGATTGGATGCGCCGCGGATCGGGCCGCCGATGGTGATCGGTTTCCCCGGCAGCAGTTCGGCAGGGCTGGTCGCACAGACGCTGAATTCGGTGGGGCCGTACAGATTCACCATCCGCCGCCCGACCGCCCAGCGGTCGATCAGTTCAGGTGCGACGGCCTCGCCCCCGACCCCGAGCACTTGCAGATCGGCCAGGTCGGTCGGTTCCATGGTGGCCAGCGCCGACGGCGTGATCACGGCGTGGGTGATCCGTTCGGCGCGTAGCAGACGTTCGAGATCGCCGCCGCCGTAGACATCCGGTGGCGCTACCACCAGGCGGCCACCCGTCGAATGCGCCATCAGCAGCTCCATGACCGATGCGTCGAAACTCGGCGAAGCGACCTGTAGCGAACTTATGGCGGGATCGAGTTCGAGGGCCTCTTGTTGTGCGGTGGCCATATTCGCGAGGCCACGATGGCTGACCAGGACCGCCTTGGGCTTACCGGTGGAGCCCGAGGTGTAGATCAGGTAGGCGGTCTGGTCGATATTGATGGGCCCCCCGCGCTCTTCGTCGGTAATGGGTGCGTCGGAGACGAGCATGACCCGTCGAATCGTGTTCAGATCATCGAGCAGCAGCCAGTCGATGGTGCCGGGCAGTGTCTCACCGGTCGCCGTGACGGTCACCCCGATCGGGGCCTTCGAATCGGTGAGCATGTGCTCGATCCGCTCCACCGGATAGCTCGGATCCAGCGGCAGGAAGGCCGCACCGGACTTGGCCAGTGCCCAGACGGCCACCACGGATTCGAGTGATCGGGTAAGTGCGAGTATGACGAAGACCTCCCGGCCGACACCGCGGCCGAGCAGTACCCGGGCGAAGCGGTTGGACCAGGCGTCGAGTTCGCCATAGCTCATGGTGAGATCGCCCGCGGTGATCGCGATGGCGTCGGGATCGATGCGCGCGGCCGCCGACAGAATGTCCGGAAGTGCCTGCGGCGGAACCGATTCCGCGCCACGCACCGGCAGCAGGGTGGCCAGCTCGGCGTCGTCGCAGTATTGCAGTTGGGAGACGAGGGCATTCGGGTTGTCGGCGAGTTGGGTCAGTAGCCGGATGAAGCGATCCAGCAGTGGTTGTGCCGCCGCGATATCGAGCTGGTCGGCCATGAATTTCAGTTTGATTTGCAGCGTGTCGTGCCCGTTTTCGCCGTGCAGCGGAATGACCATGAGGCCCAACGGGTAGGGCGTCGCGTCGGTGCCCTCGACATCGAGCACCCGCATACCCGCGATATCGAGCGCCTGCGACAGCGCCTCCCGGTCGATCGGATACGACTCGAATACCGTGAGCGTGTCGAAGAGTTCGGCGAGGCCGACGGACCGGTGGATGGCGGCCAGCCCCACATGCTGGTGGTCCAGCAGGCGCGCTTGCTCGGCCTGGACGCGGGTCAGCAGGTCGGTGACCTTCTCCGTGGGATCGAGCTGGACCCGTACCGGGAGCGTATTGATGAACAGCCCGACCATCTCTTCGACACCGGGCAGCTCCGGTGGCCTACCGGATACGGTGCCGCCGAACACCACATCCGTATGCCCGGTCAACATGGCGAGCAGCATCGCCCATGCGGCCTGCATCACCGTATTCACCGTCGCGCCGGATTCGCGTGCGGTGTTCTCCAGCCGCTCGACCGTGGCGCGCGGCAGGTCGCGAGAGATCATTCCGCTCTCGGTCGATTCGATCCCGGCCAGTGTCGGGACCGCGCGCGTCGGCGAATCTACGCCGGCCAGCGATTGCGTCCAGGCCGCGAGCGAGGCCGCGTGGTCCTGCTCGTCGAGCCACGTCAGGAACTCCCGGTACGAGTGCGCGGGTGGCAGTGCCGAGGTGTCGCCCGACATGACGTAGAGCGTCAGCAGCTCGCGCACCAGCAGCGGCGTCGACCAGCCGTCCAGCAGCAGATGGTGATTGGTCATGACCAGCCGATAGATATCGGATCCGGTCCGGATGAGGGTGAAGCGGATCAGCGGTGGGCGGTCGAGTTCGAATCGGGTACGGGCATCGAGGGCGATCAGGCGGTCGACTTCGCGGTCGCGTTCGCCGGCGTCGGCGATATCGGTGAGATCGATATCGTGCCAGCGGATTTCGGCGTCGGCGAGCACGAGCTGGCGCGGCCCGTCGTCGGTTTCGGCGAAGGCGACGCGCAGGTTCTCGTGTCGCGCCAGCAAGGCCTGTGCCGCATTGCGCAAGCGGGCGGCATCGACGGTGCCCGCCAGCGTGAGCAGTGATTGGACGGTGTAGCCGTCGGCGGTATCGGTGTCGTAGAGCGCGTGGAAGAGCAGACCGTACTGCAGCGGCGAAAGCGGCCAGACGTCGGCGAGATTCGGGTAGGCGCGCTCCCAGCTCTCGATCTGCTGTTGTCGCACCGGGACCAGTTCGAAGTCGGACGGGGTGCGTCCGCCCGCGCCCGGCGAGCTGGCGTGCGCCGCCAGCGCCCGCAGCGCCTGCGACCACAGCTCGGCGAGTTGACCGACATCCGCCTCGTCGAGCAGCCGCGAGGCGTAGGCCCAGGTGACCTCCAGGCCGACATCGGTGAGTACGGCATTGATATCGATGACGGCGGCCAGCGGCGCCGACTCGTTGTGCGTCGCCGCGAAACGCTGTGGCAGCCAGGCTCCCGCGTGCCCGCCGCTGAGCGCACGGCCGAGATAGTTGAAGCTGAGCTGCGGGATCGGCGTGTCCGCGAGGGCGGCGGCGGACTCCGGATGCTGATAGCGCAGCATGCCGTAGCCGATGCCCTTATCCGGCACCGCGCGCAGCTGTTCCTTGATCGTCTTGATCGCGATGCCCGCCGCGGCGCCACCGGCGAACGCGTCGTCGAGATCGATGCCGGTCACATCGATGGCCACCGGGTAGATGCTGGTGAACCAGCCGACCGTGCGGGCGATATCGGCGCCGGGCAGCAGCGTCTCGGAGCGGCCATGGCCTTCCAGGGTGAGCAGCGCGGTATCGCGATCGCGCCAGCGGCGCACCGCGAGAGCGAGTCCGGCGAGCAGCACATCGTCTGCGCCACAATGGAATTGGTCGGGCAGCGTGGCAAGCACGGTGTTGGCGATGTCCGGGTCGACGGTGGTCCGGCACTGGCCCATGGTGGCGACGACGTCGACCGCGGGATCCAGTGCCGCCGTGCCGATGACTGGATCCTGGGTGGCCAGCACCTGTTGCCACAGTGGCAGTTCGGCCATCCGCTCGGCCGCCTGTTCCGCTTGACCGTATGCCCACCGTCGGAACGAGGTGCCGACGGGCGCGAGAGCCCCGCCCGCCGCCGCGATCGCCAGGTCCGGCAGCAGGATTCGCCAGGAGACGCCGTCGGTCACCAGATGGTGCAGCACCAGCCAGCACAGTGGATCGGCGCCCGCCCGCTCGATCAGCACGAAGCGCGCGACGACACCCGCCTCGGGATCGAGCAGATCCGCCGCCTGTTGTAATTCGCGCTCGTAGCTGTCGTCGGAGTCCACGTCGGCCGCGACTACCTCGATCAAGTCTTCGGCAGCGATCGAATCACGGTCGGCGACAACCCATTCCCAGCCTTGCTCGGTGTGCCGCAGGGTGGAGCGAAGCACATCGTGATGGTCGATGAGCGCTTGGACCGCGGCGCTGAGCTGGTCGCGGGAGAAACCCTCCGGGAGACCGATCAAGACGGCCTGACCGAAGCGGTTCCAGGTCGGTCCCTGCTCCACCATGGCGTGCACGATCGGCGTGAGCTTCACGGTGCCGACCCCGCCGCCGGGCAGTTCGGTGACCGTCTGCGCGCTGACGTCGGTCGCGATCGCGGCCAGCGCGGCAACGGTCTTGCGCTCGAACACATCTCGTGCGCTGAAGCCGATCCCGGCGGCCTTCGCGCGCGATACCAGCTGGATGGAGACGATGCTGTCACCGCCGAGTGCGAAGAAGCTGTCGTCGACACCGACCGTATCGAGTCCGAGGACATCGGCGAACAAGTCGGCGAGTGCCGCTTCGCGCGGCGTCGACGGTGCCCGGCTCACCACGGCTCGGACACTGAAATCCGGTGCGGGCAGGGCCCTGCGGTCCACCTTGCCGAGCGGTGTCAGCGGAATGCTGTCGAGCACCATGATGACCGAGGGGACCATGTAGGCCGGCAGCGTCTCACCGGCAGCGGCTTTCAGTGCCTCGGGGTGAATCTCGGTGCCGGGCTTGCCGAGCACGTATGCCACCAGCGCGGTCGCTCCGGTCGGGGTCTCGGCGCCGATGGTGAGTGCGAAGTCGACATCGGGTTGCCGTTGCAACGCCGCATCGATCTCGCCGAGTTCGATGCGGAATCCGCGCACCTTGACCTGGAAGTCGCTGCGGCCCTGGTACTCCAGTTCGTCGTCTGCGGTCCACCGCACCAGATCACCGGTGCGGTACATTCGCTCACCCGGCGCGTACGGGTTGGCGACGAAACGGCTGGCGGTCAGTCCATTGCGCCGGTGATAGCCGCGCGCAACGCCCGCACCGGCCAGATACAGCTCACCGACCGCGCCGCGGGCCACCGGTCGCAGCCACGGATCGAGCACCACAGCGGTGACGCCGAGCACAATGCTGCCGATGGTCACCGGTCCGCCGGGGCGCAATGGTCCGCTCAAGGTCACGGTGACGGTGGTTTCGGTGGGCCCGTAGCCGTTCAACAGCGTCCGCCCGGACCAGGTGGTCACCAGCTCCGGCGGACACGCGTCACCACCGACGACGATCGTGTGCAGATCCGGTAGCGTCGCCGGGTCCAGGGAGCCAACCACCGTCGGGGTGACATTCAGATGGGTGACCCGATGCGCGCGCAGCACTTCGGCCATCTCCTCGCCCGCATACGCCGACGGCGGCACGACGGCGAGCGTCGCACCCGCCGCGAGGGTGACCAGGATCTCCTCGACGGAAATGTCGAAACTCGGCGAAACCGCATGTGCCACTACCGAATCGGCGGTGACACCGAATCCGGCACCGGAACCGGTGACCAAATTCGCCAGCCCGCGATGCGACACCAGCACACCCTTGGGCAGTCCCGTCGAGCCGGAGGTGTAGATGATGTAGGCGATCTGATCCAGGTGTACCGGCCCGCGGCGATCGGCATCGGTGATCGCCGCCGAATCCTGTGCGTCCACCGTTTCGGCCGTCGCGGCGTCGTCGAGCAGCAGCCAGTTCACGCGGTCCGGCAGGGACTTTCGCGCCGGATGCACGGTCAGACCCGCGACGACTCCGCTGTCGCCGACCATATGCTCGATCCGGTCGGCGGGATAGGTCGGGTCGATGGGGACGAATGCCGCACCGGATTTCGCCACCGCGAGCGTGGCGAGAACGGACTCGGCCGAACGCGGAATCGAGATCGCCACGGTGCGTTCGGGTCCGGCGCCCGCTGCGATCAGCACGCGGGCCAGGCGGTTGGTGTACTCGTCGACCTGACGGTAGGTCATGCCGGTGTCGCCGCTGCGCAGCGCCACCGCCTCCGGATCGAGTGCGGCACCGGCCGCGATGATTTCGGGCAGGGTGCGCGGTGCGACGGCCTCGGGTCCGCGCGCGGGCACCAGCCGATCCCGCTCCTGCGGGGAGACGACCTGGACGGTAGACAGCGACGCATCCGGTCCGGCGGCCAGGAAGGCGTGCAGGAACATCGAGAAGCGGGCATGGTGTGCCGCCAATTCATCGGTGCTGTACAGATTCCCGTTGCCCTGCAGATCGATATGGGTGCTCTCGCCGCCCACGCCCGGATACAGGTTGAAGAACACGTCATCGATCAACCCGGATGTCAGCACGTGCAGTCGGCCGGTGACCGAGCCGAGCTGAATCCTGGTGTCCACCATCATCAAATTGACGGCCGGACCGAACGAGGACGCCTCGTCCATCGACCAGCCGAGATCACGGACGATGTCTTCCTGTCGATAGCGCTGCCTGCGCAGCGCCCCGGTCAGCTCACTCTGCGCTGCCCGGATCACGTCACCGACCGTGGTGGTCGGTGCCAACTTCAGGCGCATCGGAACGACATTGGCCACCATACCGCCGGAGCGGCGCAGCGCCGCCGTGGTGCGTCCCGAAACCGGCAGGCTCAGAACCACTTCGGGCGCACCGGTCATCGCGGCAAGATAGGCGCCGAAGGCGGCGACGATGGTCGGCGCGGCATTCGAGCCCACCGCCTTCGCGACGGTATCGAGCAATTCGGCCGTCGCGGCCGGCAGTGCGCCCGAGACCCGGCTCGGCGGCGCGTCGACATCGGCTTCCCGGCCCGCGAGATTGACCGGGTCGGCCATCCCGGCCAGATGCTCGCGCCAGTACTCGCGGTCGGTGTCGAATCGATCCGAGCCGCGGTAGGCCAGATCGGCGTCGACGATCTTCTGCAGTGGTTCGGCCTTGGCTTGCGGTGCCTCGCGGCCCTCGATGGCGGCGTTGTAGAGCTCACCGGTCCGTTGCACCAGGGCGAGCGCGCCCATGCCGTCCAGCACGATGTGGTGCATACGCGAGTACCAGAACCAGCGGTCATCGGCCAGTCGCAGCATGACCACTGCGACCAGCCGGTCCTGCATCAGGTCCAGCGGCGCGGAATACTCCGCGCGCATCCAAGCATGCGCCGCTGCCTCCGGATCGGGCTGATCGCGCAGGTCGATCATGGCGGGTGCGTCGGCAAGGGTGGTGTCGACGAATTGGTACGGCTGCCCCTCGACATCGAGCAGCCGGACATATCCGGTCCCGAATTCGCGCCCGGTCTGCTGGGCGGCCGCGGCGAGGGTGTCGAGATCGAGTTCGCCGATCAGTTCGACGTACTGCGCGATCGAGATAGGCGTATCGCCCGCGATGTGCTGGGCGAACCAGATGCCGCGCTGGGCTGCCGACAGCGGGAACGCGCTGTCGGGCGGTGCGGTGCCTATTTTTCCGTTCGAGGACGATGGCTGTTGCATAAGCACACCTGCGTTCTGACGTCTGGAGCGGTTGCGCACCGCTGGTCCCGACCGTCGCGTAGTAGCAAGTTCATTTTGGACCGGCGCCGAGCCGACCGAAGGCGGATTGACAACACTGTGTTCGATCAGCGGCGTCCCCGGAGGGCTACCTGGTTGCACGGGGCTGCCGCCTCCGGGCCCGGCATACGCGCCGCGGCGCGCCCGAACTCCGCGGGTTCGGGCGCGCAAGCTGAATAGCAGGTCAGGCGGACTTCCGCGGGGTCAGCCGATCGGCATCGGTGATCGGGGCGTCGGAGCTGACCAGGTAGCGCTGCAGCGTCGAGCGGTCGTCCAGGAGCAGCCAGTCGATGGAGTCGCTGAGCTCGGGACGACGAGCCTTGGTGGTGATGCCGAGGTAGGCACCGGGGACGCCGGTCGCATCCTCGGACACCGATGCCGGAGTCGCGCCGAGCTTGACAACGGCGGATGTGGCGACCGTGGCTTCGATCTGCGGGTCGATTGCCAACGCGATCCGCGCGTTCACGGCAGCGCCACGGGTGATCAGCACTCGCGCCAGCCGGTTCGCCCAACGATCCAGCTCGACGTTGGCGAGCATCCCGGAGTCATCGGGGACCGCGCACTGCTCGAGCCCGGCCGCATTCCGCAGGCGCGGCTGCAGCTGGATGACGTTGGTGGCGGGCGATTCGACCAGTGTGCTCATTGTGACCCCTCACAGGTTCCGTCTTGTTCTCGTTGCCCTTCTAATCTCGCTGCCGGGAGGGGTTGGCGACAGCTACCCAAATGCTGGTGGGCGCCCTCCAAGGGTGAGCGAATCCACCCCCAAGGTGTACGCCCCGATCGAATTGATCGAGCTACTCGCAACGACGATGGAGCGAGTTTTGTGGGTGAGGTTTGTGGTGGGTCTCGGGTTGGTGTTGTCGAGGCGTGTGCGACGGCGTTGCGGGGCTCGCTCGTGCGGCGGGTGCGGATCGGGTGCCGGGTGATCCGCTGTCGGTGGCCACCATGGAGCGAGTCTTACGAGCGATGTTCGCGGCCCGTCTCGCGTCCGAGCCGTCGAAGCGCATGCGCCGCAGGCGCGAGTCTCGACGGCTCGGACGCGAGACCGAAGGGGGCCGCCAACACGCCGCGCCGAAGGCGCT